>NZ_QDDL01000003.1:300000-442556 GCF_003097315.1 Pelagibaculum spongiae | reverse complement strand
ACAGCAGAGTTTTAAATCTGTAAAATAAAGCTGTTAATTTTAGTTAATAATTATTGGATAAGACCATCTGCCATAAATCCCAGCTGCCCGAAATGTTCACGTTTATCTTTAATGCCGTTTTATTTATTATCCGGGACGATGACCAAGAAATTTGGGATTACGAGGATATGAAACCAGCACTCGGGAAGAAGTGAGTGATGAGATTAGTTTAACTCGTGAGCGAGTAAAGAAAACTTAGGTTAAAGCGCTTCATAGCTTGCAAAAAATTTTAGAAAAACAAGGATTATCGATCGAGTCTTTATTCCGCTAGTTTTTATATTTTTAATGCGTGTTTAAAGTTTATAGCGACTCAGCTTCACTGGAAAGCTTGGTACTAGAATCATCGGAAATACCTTTCTCTAAAGGAAGGAGCTAAAGACTATCGATCGAATAGGTGCTGCATTGCAAACAGAAATACCCTTTGGTGTAATTAGAATCAGTAATTTGCCGCAGGGGCTGACAATATAACGAGATATCCTGGGTTTAAAAGAATCACCGTCACTGTCGCCGCTATCGGGGAAGGGATATGCTTGTTCTTCAGGCCCAATTTTCTGGCTCATTAACCCAGCTGTTGATGTGTATGTTAAATAATTATCCGATGATATAGTAATCTCATGGTAAGGTGGGTTGCCTGCAAGTTTAAAATTTGGATATATGTCATGTCTGTTTGTTTTCAGGTCGAATCGTACAAGTGATCCGTCAATTCGGACCAAATAAATTTCTTGCTTATTGTTCGAAAAAAATAGAGTGCTTTCGAATGGTAATCTTGGCCGGAGATGAGGCGGAGTCGTGTAATCAAAAGTAGTAGTTGTTGAAGTAAGTGGAGACCAACGATGAAGTTTGTCACACAATATAAAAATCGACTCTTCGTTAGGGTGAACCATCGCAGACAGAATTTTTTTTGAAAAATTTTTTTGAATTTTTTTGTTTACAGCAGCACAATCTCGATAGATTAGCTTGGTGCCAGTAGGGTTTATGCCAGGTGGTCTTTGGGTGTAGTACATCATGCCTAAAGTATAAGCTTTCAAAGGATGATCGACGACTTGGCCTTGAATATGAGTAATTGACAATTGCTGTAAGTAATGAGACTGCGGTATATTAAAACAAGATAGAGATGGTATTATATTATATGAAACGCCGGTATGCCTAGCTTCATCAAATATTAGCATTTCTACATTTTTCTGATTAATAGAGCGGGGGTTTAGTTTTTTCGGTCCAGCATGGGGGTCGAGTCTCCAACCAGAGAATCGGTTTTCTCTAAGGCTATATAAACGATCACCACTAAAAGTTAAATTACCAAAATCTGAAAACTTTTTGGAGTGGACGGAAATAGTGCCTAGCCTCCAAGATAGGTGGTTGTCGAAATTGAAAACCCATAGGGTATGTCGATCGTTTGGAAGCGAAAATATTGCAGCAAGCCATTGATTAGATCTTGAAATCGCGATTGAACCAATTTCTGAATCACGGGCTGGATAGTTTGTAAAAGGTAGTCGTTTGATAACGGAAAATGCTGGAGAATGTAGTCCTGAATCGCACCTCAGAGATTGACGCAGTGGCGTAAATTGACGTATAAGAAGCGCAGGTGAGCGCAGGGTTTGAAAAAAAACTTCGGCCTCACTTCTGGAAATCACGATATCATAATTAAGATGCCATGGGGTCCGGTGCGCAAAATCTCTGCTAAGATATTGCCGTTGAAATGAAGGGCACAGAACAATGTTGCGAAAGCCTATTGAGGTCTGCGTGAGCCTTGCAAGGGATTGAAAATCAAGATAGCTGAATATTTCAAACAACATCTCTTGAGGTAAGGTATCAAAATGCGAAAATTCAGATTGCCTACTTTCAGGGTCCTTATCCATTTGCTTTTCCTAAAGAAGGTTTTGCTTAAAGGCTTAGTATCTTCAAAATATAGTTCAGGATTCAGGATTTAGGATTATTAGTTGGTAATTTAAATGATATTGAGTCAAATGCAGCAGTGTTTTAAATCTGTAAAATAAAGCTGTTAATTTTAGTTAATAATTATTGGATAAAACCATCTGCCATAAACCCCAGCTGCTCGAGATGTTCACGTTTATCTTTAATGTCGTTCTATTTATCATCCGGGACGATGACCAAGAAATTTGGGATTACGAGGATATGAAACCAGCACTCGGGAAGAAGTGAGTGATGAGATTAGTTTAACTCGTGAGCGAGTAAAGAAAACTTAGATTAAAGCGCTTCAGCACTTGCAAAAAATTCTAAAAAAGCAGGGATTACCGACCGAGTATTTATTCCGCTAGCTTTTATATTTTTTGAAGAATAAAATGCCGTACCATTTATTTATAGGCGGCATTTTTAATACGTGTTTAAAATTTATTGTGGTCCAGCCACACTGGAAGATTCGCTCTGAGACGTATCGTGAATATGCGCTTTTAACATTTTGACTAACACTGGCATAGGTACTGCGTTGCAAATAGAAATGCCTGTTGGTGAAATTTGAATCAGCGATGTGCCGCAAGGGCTAATAATATAGCGGGATATATTAAGATCATCAGTGTTGGATAGTGAGGGATGTTTGTGTATCGCGCCTTCGTTTTGACCTTGCGAATTGACCTTCTGGCTAATTAACCCAACTGATGATCTGTACGTTAAATGGCTAGCTGGTAATTCAGTAATCCCATCGTAAGGTTGGCTGCCTGCAAGTGTGAAATTTGGGTGTGCGAAATGCTCTTTTGTTTCCAGATTGAATCGTATAAGTGATCCGTCAATCCGAACTAGGTAAATTTCTTGATTATTGTTTGAAAAAAATAGAGAGCTTTTGGGTGTTGTATTTGTAAATCGTGACATGTTTGGCTTAAAATCAAGTGGAGTGGTGTAGTTAAAAGTAGTGACTGTTGAAGTAAGTGGAGACCAGTGAGAAAGCTGTTTTTGGCAAAATATAAAAATCGACTCTTCATTAGAGTGAACCGCTGCACATTGAATATTACCTAGAAAATGCGTTTCAATTGGTTCGTTTTTAACGCCACAAGTAAATTTTTGATATATTAATTTAGAGGTAATTTCATCCGTTAATGCATTAAATTGTGAGCTGCTGTAATACATCATGCCTGGAATATGAGCCTTAAAAAGATGGGTGGCCCTACCTTTAATTAGAGTAACTGACGATTGCTGTAAATTATTAGGCCACAATATCGCGGTCTTCCCTTGCTTGCTATGTGAAACACCGGTAAGCGTGCTTTCATCAAATAGTAGCGTTTCTATATTTTTCTGATTATTAACAGTGCAGTGATTTAATTTTCTCTCTCTAGCGCTAGGGTCAAGGCTCCAAGCAGTGATTTGGTTTGCTCCACCGCTATATAAACAATCATTACCAAAAGTTAAAGCATGGTTTGATTTGGGAATAGTGCCCAGTTCCCAAGATTGTTTGTTGCGGAGATTAAAAACCCATATGGAAAGTTTGTCTGACGCTAAAAATGTTGCAGCAAGCCATTTATTAGAGTTTGAAGTAGCTATCGAATTAACTCTTGTAATACTGGATGGATAGTTTTCAAGAGCTATTGGTGTAGTAACGGAAAATGCCGGAGAGTTTAGTGCTGGATTGCTGCGCAGGGATTGAAATAGCAATGTAGCTTGATGTGTAGGAAATACAGGTAAACGTAAGAGTTGAAAAAAAAGTTTAACATCACTTGCAAGAAGCATTCTGCCATGCGGATGACTTTGAGGAATTTGACATGAAAGATCTTTGCCAAGATATCGCTGTTGAAATAAGGGGGATTCAACAATGCAGAAAATTTTTTTTGAGACTCGCTTGACTCTCATAAGAGATTGAAAATCAAGGTGAATCAGTATTTCAAACCACATCTCTGTAGATAATGTTTCGATTGGGGCTGCAGAAGGATCCATTGATGTTCCCTGAAGAATATTTTGGTTTAAAGGTTTCGGATCTTCAAAATATAGTTCAGAATTATTGACGGATAATTTAGATGATACTGTTTTGGTAAGTCATTGTTTTAATTTGTAAAATAAACTTGTCAGCCTCAATCAGTAATTGTTAGATAATCCCAGCTACCTTGCTTATGGCAGCCGGGTATCAAAGAAATTTACTGTTCCAAGTGCTCAAGCTTGTCTTTAATGCCATTCCATTTGTCTGCATCATCCGGAGCATCTTTTTTAACGGTCAACACTGGCCAAACTTGGCTTAAATCGCGGTTCAATTCGATATAAACTTCTTGGTCATCAGGTAGCTCATCTTCTGGGAATATCGCATCGGCAGGGCATTCTGGTTCGCACAATGCACAGTCGATACATTCATCCGGGTCGATGACCAAGAAATTTGGGCCTTCGTGGAAACAGTCAACTGGGCAGACTTCAACGCAGTCAGTAAATTTACATTTCACGCAATTATCGCCAACGATAAAAGTCATGGTCCAAATCCTCACTATCTCTGGCTAACCTCACTTAAGCAAAAGTACTCAAGCAGTGCCAATAAAAATGGTTGAACCGTTGCTGTTTTGCGACAAAATCCTGCAAAACAGTGGCAATTCAGTTGTTATGGTTGTGACTCGCTAGTTAGTTGCTAGCTGAGTAGTTCGCGCAAGCGATAGAGTTCATCCATTGCTTGTTTGGGCGTTAAATTGTCAGGATCTACTGCTTTTAAGGCTTCTATCGCTGGATGCGGTGCGCTGGCAAATAAATCGCCTTGCAATTGATCGGTCGAGCTCGTGATAGCTGGAGTTGCCGCTAGTTCGACTTCAGCTTGCAATGTAACTGGCTGCCCAGACTTAGCTTCCAGCAGTGCGAGCT
This sequence comes from Pelagibaculum spongiae, assembly GCF_003097315.1. NCBI lineage: Bacteria > Pseudomonadati > Pseudomonadota > Gammaproteobacteria > Oceanospirillales > Pelagibaculum > Pelagibaculum spongiae. The sequence goes on along the minus strand of NZ_QDDL01000003.1, from coordinate 437,738 downwards.
GTTGTTTTGCCTGGTCAATAATTGGTTTGGGAACACCGGCCAGTTGTGCGACTTGCAAACCATAGCTCTGGTTGGCAGGGCCGTCCTGAACTTCATGTAAAAATACAATTCGATCATCATGCTCAATCGCATCTAGGTGAACATTGACCGTGCCAGAAGTATTTTCAGGCAGGCTGGTCAATTCGAAATAATGAGTAGCAAATAAGGTATAAGCCGAGATTTTTTCTGCCAGATGACGCGCAACAGCCCAAGCCAGAGATAAACCATCGAAAGTACTGGTGCCGCGACCAATTTCATCCATTAACACCAAGCTTTGGTTGCTGGCGTTATGCAAAATATTAGCGGTTTCTGTCATTTCAACCATAAAAGTTGAGCGGCCGCTGGCTAGGTCATCGGATGCGCCGATTCGAGTAAAAATTCGATCAATCGGGCCGATCAATGCGCTTTGTGCTGGCACATGGCAACCGATATGGGCCAATAGAGTAATTAATGCTGTTTGGCGCATGTAGGTCGACTTACCACCCATGTTTGGGCCGGTAATAATCAGCATTTTTCGATCATTTGAAAAGCGAGTGTTGTTGGCTACAAATGGGGTGTCCAATACCTGTTCGACCACCGGATGGCGACCGCCTTGAATATCTAACCCTGGCTGATCGGTAAATTCTGGCTGGTGGTAATCTAGGGTTTCTGCCCGTTCGGCTAAATTACTAAATAAATCAATGCAGGCAATTGCTTGTGCTGATTTTTGTAGCGGTGGTAGTTCACCAAGTAATTTTTCAAGCAAGGCTTCGTAGAGTGCTTTTTCACGTGCCAAAGCGCGCTCTTTACTACTGAGTGCTTTTTCTTCAAAGCTCTTTAGCTCTGGAGTAATAAACCGCTCGGCATTTTTTAATGTTTGGCGGCGAATATATTCATCGGGTGCTTGTAGAGCGGCCATTTTGGACATTTCGATGAAATAACCGTGTACTCGGTTATAGCCCACCTTCAAGGTAGAAATGCCGGTTTTTTCTTTCTCACGAATTTCCAAGTCGATCAGGTATTGCCCAGCATTTTCACTAATACCGCGCAGCTCATCTAATTCGCTGTCGTAACCTTCGGCAATCACACCGCCATCGCGAATCAGCATTGGCGGATTATCGATCACCGCTTTTTGCAACAGCCCGGTAATTTCCGGAAATGGTCCCAGCTGCTGTCGATAATCTTCTAAAGGTTCGCAGTCGGTGCCGGATAATAAATCGAGCATTTCTGGTAATTGTTCTAATGCATAACGCAACTGGGTTAAATCACGCGGGCGAGCAGACTTTAATGCGATACGTGCCAGAATGCGCTCAACGTCGCCAATTGGTTTTAATAATTGGTGCAAGCTGTGGTGACGATCTTGTTCGCCAATCGCAGCAATAATACCCTGTCGCTGCCGCAATAAATCATGATTGCGCAACGGGCGGTGTAACCAGCGTTTTAATAAACGTGAGCCCATCGCAGTGGCGCAATAATCCAGCACGCTGGATAAGGTGTGCTCAGTGCCGCCAGACAGGTTTTCAGTTAATTCCAAATTGCTGCGAGTTTGTGCGTCGAGCAATATACAGTCATCGCGCTGTTCTATGGCAATGCCGTGAATATGCGGTAGCTCGCAGCGCTGGGTGTCTTTGGCGTATTGTAATAAACCGCCAGCGGCGCAGACAGCTAATGGCATTTGTTCCAAACCAAAACCGGCCAAATCTTTAGTAGCAAACTGCTTTAATAGACAGTGGCGGGCACTGTCGATTTCAAAATGCCACGGTGCCATTTGCCGCAAACCTCTGCGGGCTTTTAGTACTGCGGGTGGCGTTAAATCTTCAGGGATCAACAGCTCAACTGGATTGATTCGCTGGATTTCCGACAGCATGGCTTCGCCGTCGTCTACTTCACAGCAGCTGAACTGACCCGAGGCCATATTTAAAACGGCTAAGCCAAAGCGACCTTTATAACTAACCAATGTGGCGAGCAAGCTGTCATTTTTTTCATCAAGCAGCGCAGAATCACTCACCGTGCCAGGCGTGACAATTCGAGCAACTTTGCGCTCGACTGGCCCTTTGCTGGTCGCCGGGTCGCCAAACTGCTCAGCAATGGCGACGGTTTCGCCCATTTTTACCAGTCGTGCCAGATAACCTTCGGCAGCATGATAAGGGATACCAGCCATGGGGATTGGCTCGCCGCCCGAATTACCACGGGAGGTCAGGGTGATATCCATTAAGCTGGACGCTTTTTTAGCATCGTCATAAAACAGTTCGTAAAAGTCACCCATACGATAAAACAGCAGATGATCTTTATGGTCTGCTTTCAGCTTGAAGTACTGCTGCATCATTGGCGTGTGGGGGCTTTTGCTATCCTTGATTTTGCTCATCAGTCTACTGTTCTACGCTCTGTGGAGGTTGGAAATCACTACGGGTTATTTCGGCTGATCACTGCTGTTGTTGATTTCAGCAAACCAATCAGCCGGCCATTGTAGCAATCGCTGTCCAAGGTGCCAGTAGAGAAGTGCTTTTTACGGTTAATCTGATTGATTCAGCAGGATGGATTACTGATCAAAACGAATTCGATATAGTTACTCATTTTTGAGATCCTGCAAGAATGCTGGTTCTGCGACGAACTGTGGTGGGGTTACTTATTTTATGCAGGTTCACTTTTGCCTGATAGCGCAGGAGGCGCCATGAATGCTTTTCAATTAGCTCAAGCGGTGGGCGAACGCCTACAGCAAAAGAAACTGTTTTTAGTTACGGCGGAATCTTGCACCGGTGGTGGCATTGCCGATGCAGTTACCGCCGTTGCCGGTAGTTCTGGCTGGTTTGAGCGCGGTATTGTTACCTATTCCAATCAAGCCAAAAATCGTTACTTGCAAGTGCCGATGGATCTGATTGATCAGCATGATGCGGTTAGCCAACAAGTGGCTGCTGCTATGGCGCTTGGTGCTGCTGAGCGTAATAATGAAGTCTCGATTTCTGTCACGGGCTTAGCTGGCCCAGATGGTGGCAGTGAAAAAAAACCAGTAGGTACGGTTTGGTTTGGCTTCTCAATTAAAGGAAATGTTGTCACTATTTGTCAGCATTTTATAGGTGATCGTCAGGCAGTAAGAGCGCAGGCAGTAGTCTTTGCCTTGTCTCAACTGCTTAAGCAACTGGCTGACTAATCATCAGTTATTGGCCAACGACTAGTGATTGTTAGAAAATTTTATTTGCAAAGATTCTTTGCCAGACCAAAACAACTGTATTAACATACAGCAAAACGCACTGTTTATCAGAGGATGGTATGGACGATCAAAAACGTAAAGCGTTAGACATGGCACTCGGTCAAATTGACCGCCAATTCGGTAAAGGCTCAGTAATGCGCCTGGGCGAGGAACAGCGTAAAGCGATTCCTGCTATTTCTACCGGTTCTTTGGGTTTGGATGTTGCGCTGGGTATAGGCGGATTGCCTAAAGGCCGAGTAGTTGAAATCTATGGTCCGGAGTCTTCTGGTAAAACCACGCTGGCATTGCAAGCGATTGCTGAATCTCAAAAAACAGGCGGCACTTGTGCCTTTGTTGATGCCGAGCATGCGTTAGATCCAAACTACGCCGAAAAACTGGGTGTTAATGTCGATGAGTTACTGGTTTCTCAGCCAGATACCGGCGAGCAGGCATTAGAAATTACCGATATGTTGGTGCGCTCAGGTGCAGTAGATTTAGTGGTAATTGACTCGGTAGCGGCATTAACGCCAAAAGCTGAAATTGAAGGCGACATGGGTGATGCCCACGTCGGTTTACAAGCGCGTTTAATGTCACAAGCACTGCGTAAAATCACCGGCAGCATCAAGCAAGCGAACTGTATGGTTATCTTCATCAACCAGATTCGTATGAAAATCGGTGTCATGTTTGGCAGCCCAGAAACCACCAGTGGTGGTAACGCACTAAAATTCTACGCTTCAGTTCGTTTAGATATTCGTCGTATCGGCGCTATCAAGAAGGGCGATGAAGTACTGGGTAACGAAACCCGGGTTAAAGTTGTTAAGAACAAGGTAGCTCCTCCTTTCCGTCAGGCTGAATTCGATATTCTGTATGGCGAAGGTGTTTCCCGTGAAGGTGAAATCATCAGCATGGGCGCCAAGGAAGAGATCATCGAAAAGTCCGGTGCATGGTATAGCTATTCCGGTACTCGAATTGGCCAAGGTAAGGAAAATGTTCGTCAGTATCTGAAGGACAACCCTGAAACTGCCAACGAGATTGAACAGAAAATTCGTAAAAAACTGTTGGTTGATCCTTTGCAGGCAGAAGCAGATAAAAAACAGGCAGCAACTGACGCGAAAGCGGCAGCAGAAAAGCCAGCAGGTAAAGCTGCGCTTAAGGAAGTTGGCAAAAAAGGCTAACTTCCCGGCAGTGCGTTAATCTGCCAAATCCTCTGAGAAGCCGCGTTTGCATTACGATGCAAGCGCGGCTTTTTTTGTGGTTAAAACTTTTTATGGCTGAACATTGCACTGGTTAATGAGTTTTAGCTGGTGGATCAAATAATTAATTTGCATGAATAATCGTCTAGTTGATCGGTGGCAGCTAAAAAGTGCCTGAAGGTCGAAGCCTTGTTGTTGCTGCGTTATACTGCTGTGTCGAATATTTTCCCTGCTGAGGATTTCTGTAGCACTATGGAAGATCAGGATATCCGGGTAAGGGCAATTGGTTTGCTCTCACGACGGGAGCATTCATTAAAAGAGCTGCAACAAAAGTTGTTAGCTAAAGGTGCCGACCCCGACGCATTGAAGCCAGTGCTGGAGTGGGTAGTAGCCGAAAATTATCAAAGCGATCAGCGTTATTGTGAAATGTTGGTGCGCAATCGTTGTGACGCTGGCTATGGCATGATGCGAATCCGCCAAGAGTTGTCAGTAAAAGGTATTGATAGAGAGTTAGCTGGTGAAGTGCTGGAAAGTTTGCAGCCCGACTGGTGTGACATTGCGTATCAGCAACTCCTGAAAAGGTTTGGCGAAAATTGGCAAGTGGGGCATGATGCCCGCAAGGTTCAAGCCTTTTTAGCTCGACGTGGATTTGATTCTTCTCAAGTAAAGGTTGCCATGCATCGGCAGCAAGATTGGTAGGTTAGAGGATTAGATGGATAACCGTTTTGTAAGTAGCGCAGATCTGCGTGAAGCTTTCCTGAATTATTTCGAAGAGCGTGGTCACCAGCGTGTGCCATCCAGTCCTTTGGTTCCGGGCAATGACCCGACCTTGCTGTTTACCAATGCTGGCATGGTGCAGTTTAAGGACGTTTTCTTGGGTGATGATATTCGTAACTACACCCGGGCGACGACTTCCCAGCGTTGTGTGCGTGCCGGTGGCAAGCATAACGATCTGGATAACGTCGGTTATACCGCGCGTCATCACACCTTCTTTGAAATGATCGGCAATTTTAGTTTTGGTGATTACTTTAAGCGTGAAGCGATTCAATACGCTTGGGACTTTTTGACCAAAGAAATGGGCCTGCCACAAGAAAAATTGTGGATCACCGTTTATGAAGATGACCAAGAAGCTGAAGATATTTGGCTAAAGGAAATGGGCGTTTCCGCTGAGCGTTTTTCTCGCTGCGGTGCCAAGGACAACTTCTGGTCAATGGGCGATACCGGCCCTTGCGGACCTTGTTCTGAAATTTTCTATGACCACGGCGCTGATGTTGCCGGTGGTCCTCCAGGTACTCCAGAAGAAGATGGCGATCGCTATATCGAAATCTGGAACATGGTTTTCATGCAGTACGACCGTGATGACAAGGGTGTATTAACGCCGTTGCCAAAGCCTTGCATCGATACTGGCATGGGCTTGGAGCGTTTGGCTGCAGTGATGCAGGACGTTCACAATAACTACGATATCGATTTATTCCAGAGTCTGATTAAAGCCGTCGCTAAGCTGGCTGATTTTAACGACTTGGAAAACCGCTCTTTGCGGGTAATTGCTGACCATATCCGTTCTTGCGCCTTCTTGGTGGTTGACGGTGTGGTGCCTTCTAATGAAGGTCGCGGTTATGTATTGCGCCGAATTATTCGTCGCGCAGTGCGCCATGGTCATAAGTTAGGTCTGAATGACAGCTTCTTCTTTAAACTGGTTGCGCCATTAGCTAAAGAGATGGGCCAAGCCTTCCCTGAGCTGGCGGAATCTGAAGCACGGGTTGAAAAAGTACTGCGGATCGAAGAAGAACAGTTTGCGCGCACCTTGGATCAGGGTATGAAAATCCTGGAACAAGCGATTGCTGAACTTGAAGGTAAAGTATTGCCAGGCGAAACCGTGTTCAAGTTATATGACACTTACGGTTTCCCACTCGATTTAACGGCTGATATTTGCCGTGAGCGAGATCTCGATTTGGATCAGGCCGGTTTTGATGCAGAAATGGCAGCGCAGCGAGCGCGTGCGCGTGCGGCAAGTAATTTTGCAGCCAACCGGCCTGAAGGTTTGGAGCTGGAAGGTAAAACCGAATTTACCGGTTATGCGCATCGGACTGGATCTTCACAGATTGCTCATTTATATGCGGGCGATCAGAAATCTGAAGCATTAAGTGAAGGCGATCAGGGTTTGTTGATCCTCGATCAAACGCCTTTCTATGCGGAATCAGGTGGTCAGGCTGGCGATAAAGGTTTGCTGGTGACGGCAACTGGTAGTTTCCAGGTAACTGATACCACCAAAGATGGCGGCTTATTCTTGCACCACGGTGTGGTTAAGTCTGGTTCGGTGGTTGCTGGTGATTTGATTGAAGCCAAGGTCGACACTGAAGTGCGTGACGCGACCGCGTTAAACCACTCAGCGACTCACTTGTTGCATGAAGCATTGCGTCAGTTGTTAGGTCGTCATGTCACTCAGAAAGGCTCTTTGAACGATTCAGCGCGGTTGCGTTTTGACTTTGCCCACCCTGAAGCAGTCACTGCTGAAGAGTTGTTGCAAGTAGAGCGTTTGGTCAATCGAAAAATTCGTGAAAACCTGAAAGTTTCGACTGAAATAATGACACCAGAGCAAGCGCAAGAAAAAGGCGCTATGGCGTTATTTGGTGAGAAATACGGCAGCGAAGTTCGCGTATTGACCATGGGCGATTTCTCCATGGAATTATGCGGCGGTACCCACGTTGAACGTACTGGCGATATTGGTTATTGCAAAATTGTCAGCGAGTCTGGCATTGCGGCTGGTGTTCGTCGTATTGAAGCAGTGACCGGTGAAGCGGCTGAAGCTTGGGTTACCGCTCAATCAGATCGTATCAATTCAGTATCTGCCATGTTTAAAGCGGCTCCAGATGAATTGGCAGATAAAGCCAAGCAGAATCTGGAGCGGGTTCGTGAGCTAGAAAAGCAGCTTAGACAAATGAATGAAAAACTGGCCAGTAATGCCGGTAATGACCTGCTCTCAACTGCAATTGATGTTGAGGGTGTTCAGCTGTTGGTTTCTAAAGTAGAAGGCGATGGTAAAGGTCTGAAGGATTTAAACGACCAACTCAAAAGCAAATTTGACAAGGGCGTTTGGTTATTGGCTGCGGTCAATGGCGATAAGGTCAGCTTACTGGCGGGTGTTAGCAAATCATTAATCAAAACTGTTAAAGCGGGCGATTTGGTTAACTTTGTTGCACAACAAGTCGGTGGTAAAGGTGGCGGCCGTCCGGATATGGCGATGGCGGGGGGTAGCGAACCTGCAGCGTTGGATGGTGCACTAGCCGGGGTTGAGCAATGGCTCAATCAGCGGTTGGCTGGATAATTAAATCGCAACGGGCAGTCACTTCGGTGACTGCCCGTTTTTTATATCGAAGGCAGAAATGACACTGATCGTAAAAAAATTTGGCGGCACTTCAGTTGGCACTGTTGAGAAAATCGAAGCAGTGGCAGATAAGTTAGTCGCAGCAAAAAAACAGGGTGAAGATATTGTCGTTGTGGTTTCTGCCATGAGTGGTGAAACTAACCGACTAATCGATTTAGCCAATCAAATAGATCCTGAATTACCAGCACGCCGTGAATACGACGTTTTGGTGTCAACAGGTGAGCAGGTCACAATTTCACTATTAAGCATGGCGTTAATTCGTCGTGGCCAAGATGCGCGATCCTATACTGGGTCACAGGTTCGTATTCTTACCGATGATGTGCACTCCAAGGCGCGAATTCTTAATATTGATGACAGCCGTATTCGAGAAGACTTGAATCAAGGGCGTATCGTAGTGGTTGCTGGCTTTCAAGGAGTGGACGCTGGCGGCAATATTACTACTTTGGGTCGTGGTGGTTCAGATACGACAGCGGTGGCATTAGCGGCTGCTTTAAAAGCAGATGAATGCCAGATCTTCACTGATGTTGATGGGGTTTATACCACTGATCCACGTGTTGAGCCTCGAGCGCGACGCTTGGAGAAAATTACTTTTGAAGAAATGTTGGAGCTGGCAAGTTTGGGCTCAAAAGTATTGGAGATCCGTTCGGTAGAATTTGCAGGAAAATATAAAGTTCCATTGAGGGTGCTTTCAACATTTGAAGATGGACCTGGAACACTTATAACGCTGGATGAGGAAAATAAAATGGAGCAACCGGTAATCGCTGGAATCGCCTTTAATAAGGATGAAGCCAAAGTCACGATTAAGGGTGTTCCTGATCGTCCTGGCGTGGCCTGGCACATTTTAGGCCCGATTGGCGAAGCTAATATTGAAGTGGATATGATTGTTCAGAATATTTCTGAAGACGGTTCCACTGATTTTACTTTCACCGTGCACAGAAATGATTACAGCAGGGCGCTTAAGATTCTTGAGCAAATTTGTGATGAGGTATCAGCGAAGCAAGTTGTTGGTGATGATTATATCGCTAAGGTTTCTTTGGTCGGTGTAGGTATGCGTTCTCACGCAGGTGTTGCTAGTCTCATGTTCAAGGCTTTGGCTGAGGAAGGAATTAACATCCAGTTGATCTCTACTTCAGAAATAAAAATTTCAGTTTTGGTCGATGAAAAATATCTCGAATTGGCAGTTCGAACGTTACATTCTGCCTTTGAGCTTGACGAGAAAGCCATCAAGCAGGAAACACTTGAAGGTTTTGCTAAAAAATAGAGATATGAAAAATTGAGCAGCTTTTCACAAAGAAGCTTTGGGGAGTCAACGATACTCTGTTGAGTTTCTTTGTAATAGAAAAAGGACAAGCTCGTGGGTGGCGGCCTGAGGGTGACATAATAAAAATGGAACGCGGAGCACATTTGGTTGTATATGGAGATTGAGAATGCTGATTCTGACTAGACGCGTAGGAGAGACACTAATGATCGGTGACGAAGTCACTGTGACTGTTCTTGGTGTTAAAGGTAACCAGGTACGTATTGGTGTAAATGCTCCAAAGGAAGTTTCCGTGCATAGAGAAGAAATCTATCAACGGATCCAAAAGGAGAAAGAGCAGGCCGCATCTGGAGACACTTTAGGCAATTTGTAATTGCCCGCACAAAAAGCTTGAAACCAAAAAAACTAGTGGTAGTATACGTGGCCGCAACGGAGAGGTGGCCGAGTGGCTGAAGGCGCTCCCCTGCTAAGGGAGTATACGTTAATCGCGTATCGAGGGTTCGAATCCCTCCTTCTCCGCCATTTTGTTTTAGTGGTATCGTTGCAGTGATTTATAAGCACCCGTAGCTCAGCTGGATAGAGTACTTGGCTACGAACCAGGCGGTCGTACGTTCGAATCGTACCGGGTGTACCATTTTTAAAAAAGGAATTGCATCGCAATTCCTTTTGTTTTGAATAAAGTTTTAATGCACCCGTAGCTCAGCTGGATAGAGTACTTGGCTACGAACCAGGCGGTCGTACGTTCGAATCGTACCGGGTGTACCATTTTTAAAAAGGGAATTGCATTGCATTGCAATTCCTTTTGTTTTGAAAAAGTTTTAATGCACCCGTAGCTCAGCTGGATAGAGTACTTGGCTACGAACCAGGCGGTCGTACGTTCGAATCGTACCGGGTGTACCATTTTACAAGAATTAATTTTCTTGTATGTTGCAAAAACATTGTTAAAAAGATAATGTTTCGCGGCAAATACGGAGAGGTGGCCGAGCGGCTGAAGGCGCTCCCCTGCTAAGGGAGTATACGTTAATCGCGTATCGAGGGTTCGAATCCCTCCCTCTCCGCCATTATTTTTAATGGCAGCAACAAGTAGTAATTTAATGCACCCGTAGCTCAGCTGGATAGAGTACTTGGCTACGAACCAGGCGGTCGTACGTTCGAATCGTACCGGGTGTACCATATTTTAAGAAGAGATTTAAAAGCCTCTTTTATCTTGAATTATTTAAGTAATTTAAGCATGTGTTGAAATACACATAATACAATAAGTTTTATGCACCCGTAGCTCAGCTGGATAGAGTACTTGGCTACGAACCAGGCGGTCGTACGTTCGAATCGTACCGGGTGTACCATCTTAGAAAGGAGATCAGAAATGATCTCCTTTTTTTGTGTTTGTCTGATAGGAAAATTAGAAAATTTTGAAATCAGAAAACTTTTTTGTTCTGAATCGTTCTAAAATATCAGAAAGCAGATATGGAGGCCGATTATGAAGGGCAAGATTGTTGATATCAGCAGCAAACGAAATGAAGCTGATCTTAAGCGTAAAGCAGAAAAATTAGATCAAATGAAAGATCGCTTTAAAGCTGCCCGAGCAGTTGATAAAGACGCACCAAAGAAAAAACTATTAAGCATTTTTACCCGCAACAAGCCCAAGCGCTAAAATGGCTAATCGACTCGGTCGATATCCGCCCAGTTCACCGTAAAGTCTTTAAAATTATAAATGATGTCTGGCTGGTCCTAAATGAGTGCTTATCTCAGCACAGTGGTAAGTTGCATTCTCTTTTTCATCGATCGGTGCGGCATGACAATCGCCTTTGCTAACTGTTCTATGTCTGTCTTCCCATCACCCTGTCTGCTAAATACTGAAAAGAAACCGGGCGGCCGTCAGCAGTCGTAATGGTTTGATGAAATCGTAAGTGTCCCCAGCATTTTTTAGTATTGCCCGTGCCCATATCGGTCGAGGAACGATGCACTGTAGTGAGCAACCAAAGCGGAGAAAAAACTCGACTGGAAAGCTCAGTATGGTTATCAGCCAGTGTTAGATATGCTTGCTCGGCAGTGGTCTGAAGTATCGCCAGTTGGAGGATATTGAAATCAGTAGGTGATATTTTATTATTTAATGCGAGTTTTTTAATGTGATCATTAAATAGAAAAGAATAAGATTATTTCTTTTTATCTTGAAGTGTTCGATGAACAATAGATGGGTGGTTTTGGCGGCGTAAATCCCATTGATAAGGGTCTTGGAATTAAATAATACACCGGTTGCTAATTATTCAGCTTTACCTGTGAACATATGAGGGAATTCTATAGTTTTGCTCTCCCTGCTTATGGATACCCGCCTTCCATGGCGAGCATGACGGAGTGACTAATGAAGCGCTGTAGTTTACAGCATACTCCGAGCTGTCATTCCGGACAGGGAAGCCGGAATCTATGTGCCAGGGATGGTAGCTCCGCTCCAGAAAATCATTTCAAAAACTGAAACTGTTTAGGGTAATTTAAAATTTCTGCGGCCCTAAAGCAGAAAAAGGTTCTTTTAAACGCTAAGGGGCTGTATCAATCAGACAAAAGCCCCAAGCGCGACAGTTGATTAAATGGCGTTTTGAATAAATTTTCCAGCAGTCACTGAGCATTTCTCTTTTTTTATCTGCTCGAATAAAACATCGGCCTCGATATAGTGTTTAGCTAATTCCCTGATCCATTGTTTAGTTCTGGAAACTGCATGTTTCCCCAAGCCTTTTTCTATCAGAAATTGATGATATTCATCGATCATTTGCAAAATTCTTGGCCAATCAACCAGTCTGCCAGTAGACACTTTTCCTTGTAGCGCCTGCTCAATTTCTAGCGCTAACCCTGGGTTATAAACAATACCGCGACCAATCATTACTGAGTGGCACTCAGATATTTCCAAGCAACGAAAATAATCATCAGCTGTTTTTATGTCGCCATTAGCGACTATGTCGATATTAAGTTGTTGTTTTGCTTTTGCTAACCATTCCCATCGAGCAGGATGTTTATAACCATCAACCCGGGTGCGCGCATGAATAGTGAGCCAATTGGCACCGGCTGATTCGGCTGCCGGGGCTGTTTCGTAGATTAACTCTGGGTCATCCCAGCCTAGGCGTAATTTTGCGGTGACTGGAATTTCTTTTGGTACAGCTTGTCGAACCTGATTAATTATCTGATAAACCTTTGTTGGCTCTTTTAATAATAGAGCGCCACCGCCATGTTTATTAACGGTTTTAGCCGGGCAACCAAAATTTAAATCAATACCAATTGCGCCAAGCTCTGCGGCTTTTGCCGCATTATCTGCCATGGCAATTGGATCGCTGCCTAATAATTGTAAATGAACCGGAATACCGCTTTTGGTCTGACAATTATTAGCCAGTTCCGGCATGATTCGAGTGAACACTTTTTGAGGATAAAGTTGGTTAGTCACTCTAAGGAATTCAGTTGTGGCTAACTGAAATCCACCCAGTCGTCCCAGCAAATCACGTATTGCCGGATCCAATAGACCTTCCATCGGTGCCAGCTGGATCAGGGGTGGACTCATAAAGCGACCTTGTGGTCTGCTTCCAATCAGATTTGCATCAGAAGTCTTTGTGTTTCTGGGTATAGGTTTGATTTGCGTCATAGCTATAAGGTAAATTGACTGCGTTTTTTTGCCCGGAAGCAGCAAACAAAGAATAGTATTGTTTCAGGGCGGCCATTCTATCTGCGAAAGCGAGCGCAGGCTATGAAGGTCATCTAAAAAGGGGTTACAGGCAATGTCAGAAATTTTGCTTGAAGGGGTCGAAATCATGCTGATAGGCATGGGGACGGTCTTTGTATTTTTGGGCTTATTGGTAGTTGCTACCAGTACCATGTCCCGACTGATCACCCGAATGCAGGGCGAGCCTGAGACGATTGCAGCCACTACGGCACAGCAATCTAAGCCGAAAAACGGCCAGGTAACTGATCCTGCATTATTAGCAGTGATATCCGCTGCAGTTCACCAGTTTCGAAGAAAACACAACAAATAATTTTAATCGGTCTTCAGACTGAGTCAGTTCTGATGGAGGTGTATTTGTCATGGCCAAAAAGCCGCTGGGTATCACAGAAGTAGTGTTGCGTGATGCGCATCAGTCCCTACTGGCGACGCGTATGCGAATCGAAGATATGTTGCCGATCGCCGAGAAATTGGACAAGGTCGGTTACTGGTCTTTAGAGACATGGGGTGGCGCTACATTTGATTCATGCATTCGTTATCTGGGCGAAGATCCATGGGAACGTTTGCGTCAATTGAAAAAAGCAATGCCAAATACCAAACAGCAGATGCTGTTTCGTGCACAGAATATTCTAGGTTATCGGCATTATGCTGATGACGTAGTAGAAAAGTTTGTTGAGCGTTGCGTTGCCAATGGTATGGACGTGTTCCGTATTTTTGATGCGATGAATGACATGCGCAACCTGGAAACCGCAGTTAAATCGGTGATCAAGCAAGGGCGACACGCCCAGGGCACCATTTCTTACACGGTTAGCCCAGTGCATAACATCGACATGTGGGTTGATATGGGTAAGCGTCTGGAAGACATGGGTGCTCATTCAATCGCAATTAAAGATATGGCCGGTTTGTTAAAGCCTTATGTGGCTGAAGAACTGGTAACTCGCTTGAAAGCGACCTGCGACATTCCAGTTGGTTTGCACTGCCATGCAACCACTGGCTTGAGTACCGCAACCATCGTCAAGGCTGTTGAATCTGGCATTGATATGGTCGACACCTCAATTTCTTCCATGAGCATGACCTACGGCCATTCGCCAACCGAATCTGTGGTATCGATTTTTGAAGATACCGAGCGTAATACCGGTCTGGATTTGGTGTTGCTTGAAGAAATCGCCACCTACTTCCGCGATGTGCGTAAGAAATACGCCAGTCGCGAAGGCTCGTTGCGCGGTATTGATGGCCGAATTCTGTTGGCGCAAGTGCCAGGTGGCATGTTGACCAATATGGAAAGCCAGCTCAAAGAGCAAGGCGCAGCGGATCGTCTGGACGAAGTATTGCTGGAAATTCCTAAGGTTCGTAAAGATCTCGGTTACATCCCTCTGGTGACACCAACTTCACAAATTGTCGGCTCTCAGTCAGTACTTAACGTGATGAGCGGCGAGCGTTACAAGGTGATTACCAAAGAAGCGGCCGGTGTTCTGAAAGGCGAATATGGCGCGACTGCAGCACCGGTTGATGCGGCGTTACAAGCACGGGTTCTTGATGGCGGCCAGCCGATTGCGTGCCGTCCAGCTGATTTAATTGAACCTGAGTGGGATAAGCTGCTGGCAGAAACTAAAGATCTGGCGGAGAAAGAAGGCTTCAAACTGGCTGATTCCGCTGAAGATGATGCTTTGATTTATGCCTTGTTTCCGCAAGTTGGCCTGAAGTTCCTGAAAAACCGTGGCAACGCCGATGCATTTGAACCGGCTCCAGGTAAAGAACCCGCGCCAGTTGTTCCAGTTGCGGCACCAACTGCTTCTGCGGCGGCAATTGGCCCTGAAACTTACACAGTTAAGGTTTCTGGTCAGGCTTATGTAGTGGAAGTTAGCGAAGGGGGTGATATTGGCCAGGTAATGGCTACACCAGCATCAACGCCAGCAATGGCTCCTGCGGCACCTGTTATGGGTGGTGGTGAGCCGGTACCGGCACCTTTAGCCGGTAATATCGTCAAGGTTCAAGTATCTGCAGGCCAGATGGTTGGCGAAGGCGATGTGATTTTGCTGATGGAAGCGATGAAAATGGAAACCGAAGTACGGGCATCTAAAGCCGGTACTGTGAGTGAAATTTGTGTCAAAGATGGCGATGCGGTTGCCGTTGGCGATCCTTTGATCAAGCTGGGATAAGGACTGGAGTATGCAAGAGAGTTTATTAAAGCTCTGGTACTCAACCGGTTTTGCAAATATTGAAATCGGCCAACTAGTAATGATGCTAATTGCGCTGGGTTTGATGTTTTTGGCAATTCGCAAGGGCTTTGAGCCCTTGCTGTTGCTGCCAATCGGTTTTGGTGCCCTATTGAGTAATATTCCCGGTGCTGGCTTATCGCTGGATGCTGCGGAATATGTCTTAAAGTACGGAACAAACGAAGCAATAGAATCGATACGTCTGGTGCTGGATGGTGTTAGCTACAAAGAAGCCAGCTATGAGTTGCAGCATTTAGCGCAAGAAGCTGCGATGGCAATTGGCTATGACCATGGCTTTATCCATAAATTCTACTTAGTTGCGATAGGTAGTGGTGTGGCACCCTTGCTGATTTTTATCGGCGTGGGAGCGATGACTGACTTTGGTCCGTTGTTAGCCAATCCGAAGATGATGTTTTTAGGTGCGGCAGCCCAGTTTGGTATTTTCACCACCTTGCTCGGTGCTTTAGCGCTTAATTCGATTCCTGGCTTTGGCTTTACACTGTCAGATGCTTCGGCAATTGCGATTATTGGTGGTGCCGACGGCCCCACGGCAATTTTCCTTGCATCGCGATTGGCACCAGATCTTTTAGGTGCAATTGCGGTAGCAGCTTATTCGTATATGGCATTGGTGCCGATTATTCAGCCACCTATTATGCGACTGCTAACTACCAAAGAAGAACGTGGCATCGTAATGAGCCAGCTACGGGTTGTCTCGCATCGTGAGAAGATTTTATTCCCGATCGCAGTGTTATTACTCTGTGCTTTCTTCTTGCCAGATGCGGCACCATTAATTGGTTGCTTCTGTCTCGGTAACTTGATGCGTGAATCCGGTGTGGTAGATCGTTTAAGCAAAACTGCGCAAAACGAACTGATCAACATTGTGACCATTTTCCTAGGCTTGTCAGTTGGTTCGAAATTATCAGCCGATAAATTCTTATCACTGGAAACGCTCGGTATTTTGGCATTAGGTGCTGCGGCATTTAGTGTTGGTACTGCGGCAGGCTTGATGATGGCTAAGCTGATGGGCAAGTTCAGTAAAGAGCCTATCAACCCGTTAGTAGGTGCGGCAGGTGTTTCGGCTGTGCCTATGGCGGCGCGAGTGGTTAATAAACTAGGGCTTGAAGCAAACTCTCAGAACTTCTTGTTAATGCATGCGATGGGGCCAAACGTAGCCGGTGTTATCGGCTCGGCAGTTGCAGCGGGTGTATTGCTGGCAATTGTTGGTGGCTAGATAGCTTCATTGATCGTTCCAAAAGCCGCATCTGAATTTTCAGGTGCGGCTTTTTTGTGCGCAAAATAAATGTAAGGTATTTTTGATGCTTTGTTTTAATAAAAATGGGCGTGCTGTGGAGGTGGTTCTGCTGAGGGGCTGTTCGGGTATTTAATCTAAAGAATGGCACGCCCCAGGTAATTTTGTCACTGTAGTGGCAAGAAAAACGTGTATATGATTTTTGTGTCCGAAGACACAAGTTAAGGCATAGTAATCGTTTTCTTTGCAGGTGTTGGGACGAAAATTTGGGGGTTACATAGCTCAAATTTAGCTCCTTGTGCTAAGTTATTCTTTGGGTTTGGATGCACTTTAGTAACGAAGCAAGGTGCTGTTTATAAAAAAAGTGGGAGCGTATTATTTTATCACTAATACATGAACAGTTGGTTTTGCACGCTGCTGCCAAGAGTGTGAAGTTAGTTATGACTCCTGCAGGGAGTCCTTTTTATTACCATATGGATCCATTTTATAATGTTAGCTTTGAAAGAAGGAAGTCTAAAATAAAAGAATCGAAGCAATCTGAAACTAGTGATATGAGGTTTCAAATTGCTTTATTTCATAAAGAAGAAAAATTTGCTGCCAAAATTGAGTTTGTATGCTTGAGTTCCGAAGAGTTAGCAGTCGACGAGTTTGATGTTGCTCTGGCATACAGAGGGAAGGGCTATGGTAGTTTGTTAATGGCTGCTATTTTTAGTGTCTCTATCATTAATCATATAGAAAAAGTCGTCCTGTACGATGTCTCCCATAATGATGGTATGTATGAATATTTTGGTTTCAAATACGTATCAGATGATAACGATATGGAAGTTCCTTTTTTCCTACAGCAGGGCCCTGCCAACCCAGGTGTATTTTGTTATTATCCAAACTTGTTTCTTTTAAAAAAATTAACAGGGAATGATGATAATGTGCGGATGGTAAATATTGATGCAGGGATTTTTTTTCAAAAGATGAGTGCGGTCAATACTGGGTGAGTTATGTTATTTATGGACGAGTGAGGTTGAAATCACTGTTGTTATTAATCACTAATGTAGTTTACTTGGCGATTGTAAGTCGGTTAAGGTGAAGTGAATTATCTCAGGTTGTCGATAAATAGTACTGAAATTCTAAGTGTACTCTTGAAAGGTAATGGTCATGTTTGCACTAAAAATAAATAAGAGGTTATAGGATAAAGCTCGCTCTATGGGGGTGAGGCTTGTTTGTTACCTTTTTTTGGATGAGCTTGTCAATAAAATTTGTCATTATAGAAAAAAGAGTATTTTTTTTGAAAACCCTATGATGAGATTATATAGTCTGGATTATCTTAGTGCTCCAGATGCATCATTTACATTGATGTTAGAAGAGTTGGCAAAGAAAAACACTATATGCTCTATTGCCTTTCTCAAATTGCACCCCAAACTAATCAAGTAAAAATAGAGCAAATACAAGTACATCAAAAGCAACTTAAAAAAGGGTGTGCTCGATTTTTGATGGCGACAGTTATTGACTTGGCAAAAAACAATAACTTGCATTCAATATTTTTTTTGATTATGCACCATTTGAATTTTATGAAAAATATGGTTTTTCACATGTTGCTATGTCTGGGGTAAGGATGCAATTGATTACTCAGGGGCCTGCAATTTCCGGGCGGCAATTTAGTCAAGGAAATGTTTTCTTAAAGAGGTATATAGGTGTTGATGCTGATGATGTTCAGTATGTTTATATACCATGTGGTGCAGAAACAATTCCTTCTGTTTCTCTGAATGAAGTCTTGCCAAATGAAAAAGTAACCTACTTCTAGTTAGTAGATAAGATTTTCAATTTACTTCCCTGTACCCCTTCCACCGCCAAAACCTTAGCAATTTTACTGCTAACGCCGCGTGCGGTGGTACACCATTCTGGTGCAATCAAAGTCGGTCGGCGTGCCTGGGCGGCAATGCGGTGATACACCACATGGGTCGGTGTCCGCTGAATCATTTCTGCCGCTAGTGCAATGTAATCATCTTCTTCCATCACTTCTAATTCACCCGCCGCATATTGCTTGGCCATTAAACTGCCACGCACCACCATTAATGGGTGCAATTTAATGCCGTCAACGCCGACTTCAATAATTCGGTCTAGCGTAGTGTGGCAGTCAGCTGCAGTTTCACCGGGCAAGCCGAGAATTAAATGGGCACATACCTGAAATCCTAAAGCTTTGGCTCGTTTTACCGCATCGATATAGGCATCAAAATGGTGGCTGCGATTAATCAGATCCAACGTATGGTTATGGGATGTTTGCAAGCCTAGTTTCAGCCAGACTTTATCGTCTATCGCTTTGAAAAAATGATAGAAAGACAACCCTTCGATGGCCGGTCATTTTGGGATGTCGTTCTAGCTTCTCTTCGAAATAAGTAATCGCAAAACATTTTGTCGGCCTGTGGTTTATGAGGCGTTTACATTGAAGTTGCCAGTGATAGTGTTAAAACTCATATTATTCCTTGAATAACTACAGTCCGGGTATAACCTTGTTATGTGACAATCATAAGGAAGAGCAATGGACTGTTCAGGTTCAAGTTTCACAAGTGAGTTTGTTGAGGCTCGGCAGCAATTTCACCAAGAAACTTATATGAGATTGAATGCAAAATTTAACCCCGAAATTTTCATTAGGTTTAATCAATTAGCTAATTTTGCAATTAAGCAAGTTTATGAACCTGTTATTGCGAGCGGTGAGCGTCAGTCTGTTAGAATACCGTGCCCTGATATGGGAGGATTTTGTATGGGTTTAGGTATTATGATGGTAATGTTTGGTGGAAATTTTGAAGAATTCGTAAAAGCGATTGCAACGCCGCGGGGGTTTATCCATGTTCAACAAATACAAAAAGGTTATATGGCTTTATTTTTTGCACAAACTTCTAAAATAAATGATGTGAATTTTTTGAATTGGATTAATTCATCTAGATGCTTATCCAAACTGCTCAATAAAGATTTTAGCGTTAGAGATACAAAATCAATTTCATTAGCTGATAGAATCATATGTGAAGACCAAGAGTTCGAGTGCAAAGAGAATGGTGGTTGTTGCTTTCATGTAGTGCTGCAAGGTGAAAATTTTTCGCATGCATTTATTGCTATTTGGGCAATTAATGGTGTTGCTGTATTTGATCCTAATGTAGGATATTTAGCATTTGAAAATGCAAGCATAAGAGTTGATATAAATTCTGGTGAATATTATAAAATTCCACTTTTAAATGATTTGCTATTTGAATTTATGAAATTGTATAAAGAAAAATATCAAGGAGGTCGTGGTCAAGATATTTTTCATTCAACTCCAATTTATTCTAACAACCCAGTGCTTATATCGAAACCAGTTGTGTAGCGTATAGCTTTTTAGATAGCTTGTTTGCAGTTTAAGATCACCATAAATATGAGGCTTCCTGTATTGATAATCCTTGATATATCTCAATCTTATGTGAAGCAGAAACAAATCCTTTTGTCTCTTCAAATAAAATTTTCCAAAAGAAAAAACGATTTAAATTTTAGTAAAACCACCTAATTTACTTCCCTGCACACCACTCACTGCCAATACCTTGGCAATTTTACTACTAGTACCACGGCCTGAGCTACACCATTCTGGTGCAATCAAAGTCGGTCGGCGTGCTTGGGCGGCAATGCGGTGATACACCACGTTGATCGGTGTCCGCTGAATCATTTCTGCCGCCAGTGCAATATAATCATCTTCATCCATCACGGTTAATTCACCCGCCGCATATTGCTTGGCCATTAAACTGCCACGCACCACCATTAAAGGGTGTAATTTAATGCCGTCAACGCCGACTTCAACAATTCGGTCTAGCGTAGTGTGGCAGTCAGCTGCGGTTTCGCCGGGCAAACCGAGAATTAAATGCGCACATACTTGTAATCCTAAAGCTTTGGCGCGTTTCACTGCATCAACATAGGCATCAAAATGATGGCCGCGATTAATCAGATCCAATGTGTGGTTATGGGATGTTTGCAAACCAAGCTCCAGCCATACCTCATAACCCATCGCTTTGAATTCTGCTAATAGCTCAAGTGTTGCATCGGGCAAACAATCGGGGCGAGTGCCAACACAAAGCCCAACCATATCTGGGTCTTGTAGCGCTTCCTGATAAAGCTGGCGAAGCACTTCTGATTCAGCATAGGTGTTGGTATAGGCCTGAAAATAAGCCATGTAATTATTGGCGCGTAATTTTTCACGCCCGGCATTTAGCTGGCTATCAATCCCGGCTTTGCGCAATGACTGGTCATGGAAAGAAGCGTTATTGCAAAAGGTGCAGCCGCCTCGGCCTAGCGTGCCATCGCGATTAGGGCAGGTAAAACCAGCATCGATGCCAATTTTCTGCACCGGAAAGTCGAAACAGCTTTTCAGATGTTTACCAAGGGTGTTGATGTATAAGTCAAGTTGCATAGTGAACGATGTGGCGGGGCAAAAGAGTGCAGATGCTATCAGCATCAATATGATAAGCAATGATGTATAGCACGGATGTTAATGTTGTCAGAAGCTTGCTATCTCGATAAACGAACCCATTTAGAAATGTAAAAAGTAGGTAGGACAAAATAAGTGAGGCATGCTTGTTTTGTAAGCTTTAATTGTTATATGGAAAATTTTCAATCAGTTATAGCTATTTCTACAGTGGCGCTAGCCGAGAGCTGTTTGTTTTCTAGTTGGCTGTGAATTTTTTAGAAAAAGTGCGAGAATTATTTTTTAATGATTGGCTTTCAATTATCGAAGTTAGCTTGTGATGGTTGACGTCCATGTCAAAAAAAATAGCTTTTTTAAGCAGACCAAGTCGAGATATAAAAATTTGAAGTGAACATAGCTCCGTATGTCTCGCGCCAAAATAACTCAAACCATAAGGCGAATGACTGTTTTTTTGGGAACCAAAATTCACCGAAGTTTGGATCAAAAAAAGTTACATCATCGTCAACCCACAATGCAACTGCATGCCCTTGATTGGGACTTCGAAAACTGAATTGTTTGTAATGGCCCGAATTTTCAACCAATCGCATTGCCATTTCACGAGCATTAGTAGCAACAGAATAGCTAAGAGGTGTGGTGCTGCTATTGCTTCCTGGTGTGATGCCAGTAGAGGGTTTCATTCCAAACACTTCAAAGATAGTATCCACCCATTGATCGCCATCAATACCGAGCTCGTAGGAGGATAAGAAGTCTGCGTTGCATACGCCTATATAGCTAGCCTGTAAGTTGGTTAAATAGATTGCTGACGATAATATTACCTCATCATTTGGACCAATTAACCATGACCAGAAGTCACGCTCTTTAGCGTGGCAATATATCCAATATACGGCCATCCCCTTACATAGTCCGCCCCAACTTTGTCCGTTTGGAGTGAACGAAGGGTCGCGAAACCAATACCCTAAGCCATACCGAGTGTCATATGACCCTTGGCTGAATTTTTTTACTTGAGCGCCGCCACATCTTAATGCAAGGTTCGCTAATTTTTCTGATTGTTGACTAGGATTAACGTGACAGTCAATTAGATGTGGATGACTAATTGCGTTGGTATTTTTTTTGCTAGAAGGCGTTGGCTTAATTCTTCGTGGAATAAGCAGTGGTAGGCCGCCAGGAGCACTTGATATAGGGGGTACTAGCGGCGGGTAAGGCACCCTGCTTCTTGGTCTTTGTCTGGGTGGTAATGGTGGTGGTAATGCCATAAAACCTCACTAAAAAGTTTAAAATCATCCAAAGATGATAAATAACATTAAAATTAAGGGTTGCAGTAAGTGCTCTTGTGTATATTTTTTTAACATTTACTTAATGGAGTGTTGGCTTTCTATTAATTTCAGTCGAAAGGTTATGTTTTGTGATTAATGGCTGTGGCGAATTGATATTTTTTACGGGTGCTTGGGTGAGTTTTTTAATAATAATTGTGACCAACTTATAAGATAAAATTTGAAATCATTGAAAAGCGACAACCTATCTAGTTAGAGCTGTTAGTTGACTTATGTCATATTTCAAGGGTTGGGCAAGCGTATACTCAAAGACAAATAGTTCGATTGGCACAGTTTTTTGACCGTTTAATTCATTTCACTTACTTGATTAGTAAAGAGATCGCTGGATTAGAGGTTGTTGGTCGCTATTGCGCTGTGAGTCATGAGTTGATGACGAATAGAGCATGGTCGCCAGATAAATCCGGTTGCTCCTTTGCTTGCCCTTAAGGAGGGTTGCGATGGCCGGTTTTCACAGTGATCACATTCGGAATATTGCGCTGCTTGGCCATGCCGGCAGTGGCAAAACATCTCTAGCCGAAGCTTTACTAGCCCGGGTTCAAGGAAAAGAATCTATGGGCAGTGTTCTAGGAAAGAATACCATTTCAGATTATTCCGATCTGGAAAAACAAGCAGGCCATTCGCTAGAAACTTCTTTACTTCACTTGATTTATCAGCCTAAAAAATCTTCAAAACCTGCAGCGCCCAGCTTAATTAATCTGCTCGACACTCCCGGCTATAAAGACCTATTTGGCCGTGCAATGTCGGTATTGCCCGCAGTAGAAACCGTGGCGATTGTGATTAATGCCAGAAATGGTGTTGAAGCGGTCAGTAAAAAAGCCTGGAAACTACTAAAAGAATGCAATAAATGCGGTTTGATTATTGTTAATCAAATTGATGACCCAGAAGCTGATTTACCCGCAGTAATTGAAGAGATTCGCCAGCAATTGGGCGAAGACTGTTTGCCGATTAATTTACCTTGCCCCGACCGCACGGTAGTTGATTGTTATTTTGAGCCTGAAGATAAAGCGACATTATTTTCTTCCGTTGAACAAGCACATTCTGATTTAGTCGACCAAGTAGTCGAAATGGATGAGCAGTTAATGGAGGTTTATCTGGAGCAGGGGCAAAACCTCAAGCCAGAACAGTTACATGATCCATTTGAAAGTGCACTGCGTCAGCGTCATTTAATACCGGTTTGCTTTACATCAGCGATTACTGGAGCAGGTATTGATTCATTATTGCGGGTAATCAGTGAATTAATGCCCACGCCGCTGGAAGGAAATCCTCCCGAGTTCTTGTTAGGTGAAGGTGAAGACGCAGCACCGTTTACTTTAACCCATGAAAATACCGACACCGATAATCACCATGTGATTGCCCATGTATTCAAGCTCACCATGGATCCATTTATGGGTAAATTGGGTGTGTTTAGAGTCCACCAAGGAATTGTTCGTAATGGTAGCCAATTATTTGTAGGTGATGGCCGTAAACCCCTGCGAATTTCTCATATGGTTAAGCTGCAAGGTAGCGAGCATATTTCAATAGAAGAAGCCCACCCCGGTGACATCTGTGCCATAGCCAAGGCCGACAGTGTTTTCTTTGATGCGGTATTGCACGACTCCCATGAAGAAGATCATTTCCATTTACTGCCGTTGGAATTTCCAACGCCCATGGTCAGCGAAGCCATTGCCCCCACTCGCCAAGGCGATGAGCAAAAAATGTCGGATGTTTTGCATAAAATGGCAGCAGAAGATCCGAGTTTAAAAATAGAATTCCGCGAGCAGCAAAACGAAACGGTTATTCTTGGTTTGGGTGATATTCATTTAAATGCGGTGTGCGACAAAATGGCGCAAACCTATAAAATGGAAGTTTCTCGAAGCGAGCCGACCATTCCTTATAAAGAAACCATCTCCGGAAAAGCACAAGCGACTTATCGCCATAAAAAACAAACCGGTGGTGCCGGTCAATTTGGCGAAGTCTCTCTCAGAATTGAACCTTTGGAAACAGGCGGTGGCTTTGAATTTATTAATGCCATTGTTGGCGGTGTTATTCCGGGCTCATTTATTCCTGCGGTAGAAAAAGGCGTGCGTGAAGTTTTAGCGCATGGCGCAGTGGCCGGTTTCCCATTGCAAGATGTTCGAGTGACCTTGTTTGATGGCAAGCACCATAGTGTTGACTCCAAAGAAATCGCCTTTGTATCTGCCGGTAAAAAAGCCTTTATCGAAGCGGTTGAAAATGCATCTCCTGTGATTTTGGAGCCCTACGTCAACCTTGAAATTGTCGTGCCAGCCTCAGCCACCGGCGATGTAACCGGCGACTTAGCAGGCAACCGAGGCATGGTTACCGGCACAGAAACCCGCGCTAGCGGCAAACTAGAAATTCATGCCAAGGCACCTTTAGCTAGCTTGCGGGGTTATAGCTCACGGCTGAAGTCATTCAGTGGTGGTGAAGGTGAATATTCCATGGAATTGAGCCATTACGAAGCCGTGCCTTTGGATTTACAAAAACAGCTGGTTGCAGCGTTCAGTAAGGAAAAAAATTAGTAGAGCAATATAAAAACCATAATTGATTGCTAATAATAAAAATGAACGGCGTAATGAAAGTTGCGCCGTTTTTTTTGTTAATTATATGGTGCTTGGCTTGCATCTCGATTGTTATGGAGATACAAAGAAAACAAGTTGTGGCGTTTTGACGCAATAGCGTCAAAGGAGCTTTTTTTTGATGCAATTTATCTGATTTAGTCATCTAAAGGAAAACAATATGCCTTGTCTGGATAAACATCATTACCAGCTGCAACTAATTGAAATGCTTTTAAAGTGGCAAGGGCAATTGAACAGTAGTGATTTGACTGAAAAGTTATCAATATCCCGCCAAAGTGCTTCAGCGCTAATCAAGCAGTACAAAAGTCGTTACCCGCAGAATATGTTTTACGACAATCAACGAAAAACTTATCTCGCCTGCGATCAGTTTAAAGAACACCTAAGCTGTTCAAATTTATCTGATTATTGTCATCAGTTTATGCCAGAGCAGGTAGTCGATAGGCAGCCGAGTTCTAATGATTTTGGCCATAGCGTGGTACTACACGGCTTGCAAAGGAATGTTCAACCACACAACATTCGGCCTATTCTACAAGCGATTCGCCAGCAACAGCGCATCGATATTCAATATGCATCTCTAAGCAACCCGCAGTTCAATGAACGTATTATCAGCCCTCACAGCTTGATTTTTGATGGCCAGCGTTGGCATGTTCGTGCGTGGTGTGAAAAGAGAAAAGCCTTCCGCGACTTTGTTTTATCGCGAATTCAGCAGATTCACTATTTAGAAGGCCCCAGCCAACATGGCTCAGCTGAAGATAAACAATGGAACCAACTATTAGAACTGGAAATTATTCCCGACCAAAGATTAGACCCACAGCGCCAAGCCATTATTGCGCTTGACTATGCCATGCAAAAAGATGCCAGTGGCCAGCACCATAAAGTGATCCACATTCGAGCAGCGCTACTTATTTACCACATCAACCAAATGCGACTTAAAGGGTTGCATGATCACCCGCAAATACAACAAATCACCCTATCTTCAGAATGCCGTCAACGGCTGCAACCTTGGTGGCCAAATTAAATGGCTGCTAGCGCGGTGAAAGCCAAGTTCACTTATTTGCTTGTTTAGTGTGTAAAGAAATTTTACATGTGTATTTGTACAGTTGTAGTAATGAATGCAGTAGGTTGTTTTAATCAGGTTATTCATCTGGCTGTCGTTCATGAAAGAAGTAAGGAAAGAAGCAATGGAAGCACTCACTGACCTTAAAGCAATTCTTCACTCGAAGCGCGCCAATATCTATTACCTGGATAAATGCCGGGTGATGCAAAAAGATGGCCGAGTGCTCTATCTCACAGAGGCTGAAAAACAGAATCAGTATTGGAATATCCCAATTGCCAATACCACGTGCATCTTATTGGGAACCGGAACCTCAATTACCCAGGCCGCAGTGCGAATGCTGGCTTCAGCGGGTGTGCTGATCGGGTTTTGCGGTGGTGGCGGTACACCGCTACTGGCGGCTAATGAAGTCGAGTGGTTATCACCGCAAAGTGAGTACCGACCGACTGAGTTTTTGCAAGGTTGGGTAGGCTTCTGGTTTGATGAAGCTAAGCGCTTACACACTGCCAAACAGTTTCAAATAGCGCGTTTGCAGTATATGAAAAAAGTTTGGGGTAAAGACCGTGATTTACAACAAGCCGGTTTTCATCTGGATGACCCGCAAATGGAGTCTCTGTTAAACCATTACCCAAAAGCAGTCGCACAAGCAGCAAATGTAGGGCACTTGCTACAACATGAAGCCCGAGTTACCAAGCAGCTATATAAAATTGCCGCTACCTGCACCAAATATGGCGAATTTGTCCGAACCCGAGATGGTGAAGACAACGCCAATGCTTTTTTAAACCACGGTAACTACCTGGCTTATGGTTTGGCAGCAACCACATTGTGGGTGCTCGGTATTCCCCATGGTTTTGCAGTGGTTCACGGCAAAACCAGAAGAGGGGCTTTGGTGTTTGATGTCGCAGATTTGATCAAAGACACCTTAATACTGCCCTGGGCGTTTATTTGCGCTAAGGATGGTGCGACTGAGCAACAATTCCGTCAGCAATGTTTGCAAGCATTCACTGACCATAAAGCCCTGGATTTTATGTTTGCTGAAGTTCAGCGGGCAGCGTTAAACCAGAGCTGGGATGAGTTAGATGATTGTGCTGAGATAACCCAGCCATGATGGTGACCTTTGTATCTCAATGCCAAAAGAATGCGCTGAAGAAAACTCGCCGAGTACTCGATGCCTTTGCCGATCGAATTGGTGATAACACCTGGCAAACCGTAATTACCGAAGAAGGCTTGCAAGCGGTGCGTAAACTGCTGAGAAAAACCGCTAGTAAAAATACCGCAGTGAGTTGTCATCGTTATCGGTCACGTTCTTCAACAGAGCTTATGTGGGTGGTGGGGCGAAAAGATGCTTTTAATCTGCAAGGTCGAGTGCCAGTGAATACCACTCAGGTGAATCGAACACTACGAGATGACGCTGAAGACTGGATCTATTTACCACTAATTCAAGCTTTGACCGCGCTAGCGGCATTACTCCATGATTGGGGTAAAGCGAATCAGCAATTTCAGAGCAAGTTAAAAGCGGACTCAGGAAAGCCACAAGGCGATGCATTACGCCATGAATTTATCTCCTGTTTATTATTCAGAATTTTAATTGAGCAAACAGATGCTTCCAGTGATCAATCATGGTTGGAGTTGTTTGCAAATGGTCAGCTACTGCAACTGAATAGGGTCGAGACGAATACAACATTAGAAAAGCCCTTAAAAGATTTGCCGTTGATGGCGCAAGTCATCAGCTGGTTGGTGTTGTCTCACCACCGCTTGCCTTATCAAGATACCACCGCCGCGATCTCGCCCACCTTTTCTGATTTGCTCGATCAGATGGATAAAAACTGGGGATATTTTAACCCCAAAGCCAGCCAGACCTTACAAGCCTGTCTGGGTTTTGAATTTGGCGTGTTAAGCGAAGCAAAACTGTGGTTAAAACAGGTAAAACGCTGGGCTAGCAAGTTAATAACGTTACAAGCACAGCTAGAACAAGTTGCTGACGATGGATCGATCCGATTATTGCTGCATCACTGTCGGTTAAGTTTGATGCTGGCAGATCATTGCTATTCATCACAGCAGGTTAGTGGGAAATGGCACGGTGAGAAAAATCTGGTAGCCAATACTCGCAGTTATCAGGCGGATAATAAAAAAGGTTTCTATAAAACCAGCGAACCCAATCAGTATCTTGATCAGCATTTGTTGGGCGTGTGCGACGCCAGTAAAAGCAATACCCGATTACTGCCAATGATTGAAAATCGATCATTAAAGAGCAGCGATACTGCCAAGTTAAAAAAACGCAGCCCGCAAGATTTTCAGTGGCAAGACAAAGCAGTGCAGCAGATAAAAGCCTGGCAGAAATCTGAAGCAGACTATCAAAAACAGGGTTTCTTCGCGGTTAATATGGCCAGCACTGGTTGTGGTAAAACTTTTGCCAATGCCAAGGTAATGCGAGTGCTATCTAATGATGGCGATAGTCTGCGTTATATTTTGGCGCTTGGGCTGCGAACCCTGACGTTGCAAACCGGCGATGAGTACCGACAAAAAATATTCAGTAAAACCGATGGTGCAGATTTAGCCGTGTTGATTGGTTCTAAAGCGGTTAAGGAACTGCACCAAAGCGCAAAAGCAGAAAGCTTAGATGATGTATTTCAACAAACGGGTTCTGAATCCGCGCAGCCAATGCTGGCTTCGCAAGACCAAGTGATTTACGACGGAGAAATTCCTGAAGACGGCTTGCAAACCGTTTTAAAAAATGAAAAAGACCAAGCGTTTTTCCACGCTCCGGTTTTAGCATGCACCATTGACCATTTAATGTCTGCGGTCACTTCAAGCCGTGGTGGACGATATATTTTACCCAGCTTGCGTTTATTGTCGTCTGATCTGGTCATAGATGAGATTGATGATTTTACCGGTGAAGATTCAATTGCCATTGGTTGGCTGATTCATTTGGCGGGTATGTTAGGCCGCAAGGTAATGATTTCATCAGCAACCATTCCACCGGCAATGGCCGAGGGTTATTTCAAAGCCTATCAGGCAGGCTGGCAGATGTTCGCAAAAATGCGCAACAGAAGCAGTAAAGTGGGTTGCGCCTGGATTGATGAATTTAAAACCTCCGTCGAAAGCGTTTATCAACCAGATAATACTGAACTGTTAAAACAGTATCAGGCACATCATCAAACATTTATTAATGCCCGTGTAACTAAATTGGCAACCGAAATTGCCAAGCGAAAAGCCATCATTATTAAGGCTGAAAAACTGTTAAATTTGCAGCAACCAGAAAAGCTGGAAGGCTACCAGCAAACTATTTTAGATGCTGCGATTAACCTGCATCAGCAGCATAGCTGGAAAGACCCCGCATCAGAGTCTGATCGTTCTTTTGGCCTGAATATTTCATTCGGTGTTGTGCGCTGTGCCAATATTTCTTTTGCATTATCGTTAACTCGTTTTTTACTTGATTGCCAAATTGATTCAGATTACTGCTTGCGTGTAATGCCCTATCACAGTCAGCAAGTGTTGTTGCTGCGCAATGCCCAAGAGCAACATTTAGATCAGGTATTAAAGCGCAAAGAAAAAGCAGGTGAGCAACCGCAAGCTTTAGATAATTCAGTAATTCAGCAGCATATTGTTACAGCTAAAAAGCAAAGTGCTAAACAACTGGTTTTTATATTGGTAGCAACGCCGGTAGAAGAAGTGGGTAGAGATCATGATTTTGACTGGGCAGTAATTGAACCATCTTCATATCGCTCACTGGTGCAAATGGCTGGCCGAGTACGTCGCCATCGCAAAACAGCCACCGAGAAACCGAATATTGGTATTTTGCAATACAACTGGAAAGCGTTGGAAGATGGAGATAAGGCCAAAGCGTGTTATTTCAAAAAGCCGGGTTATGAAACCGGCAAAACAATTAAAATTGGCCGACGAGAAAAGCCGTTAAGATGCAATTCTCACAACCTCGAAAAACTCCTTGATGAATCGGTAATTGCAGAACGGTTTGATGCAACTACCCGTATTGACAGCACAGATAAAAGCAGTGGGTTAGCTCAATTAGAGCATGCTTCGATTCAAAATGACTTAACTTCCAATCATGACAGCAAGCCTGACACATTAGATGGTTATCTGACCCAATACTGGTTTTTAAGCAGTATTTGCCAACAAAAAATCCGCTTTAGAAGAAGTGAGCCCGGCATTCAACTTTATTTGGCGATGTCTGAAGATGAAGAAATTTTCTTTATTGAAAAGGATGATGCTGGTAAGCCGGTTCGCACAGAAGATGGTGAGCTATCCAATGTTGAAAAGTCACAAAATATAGAAAGATATTCTCTTGGGTTACAACAAACTCAGCGATTGTGGTTGAGTCGAGATTATCTATTGCTCATTGAGCAGCAAGCTGAAAAACAAAGCATTAGTCGTTACTACGCCAGCGTGCGTTATGGCGAATTGACGATGAGAGATTCAAAAAGCCAATGGCTGTACAACGATCAGCTAGGGCTGTTTAAAGACATTTAATTTTCCTCGACCCAAGTATTCAATATAAGGGAGGATCCCATGCCAGATCCGGCAATTAAGGCGTTTTTTGAAGAACGTAAAGACGCCTGGTTAAAAAAAGCAATTAAATCATCTGTAGATGATTTACAGCAACAACAAAAAATTACGGAAGGGGAGGAAAAGTTTTCATTTGAACAATGGTTGCCTGATGCAGCAAAGCGTTCGATGCAAAGAGCTTTTTCTACGCATCCAAGTACTTTCAGTCATTCTGCAACAGGGATCAGCGAAAGTAACAAGAAAAAATACACGTATGTTACGCCGATAATTTATTACTCTGGATTGAGTAATGACGGTTTCTTACGCAGTGGGAATGTTGAATCATCATTGAGGTTAGATTCATTAGGTAATGCAGCTGCATTAGATATTGACTCGTTTCTTTCGTTAGAAATGCAAGATGGCCAGAGTTTATTGCAGCATATTGAACAAGAAACCGAACTGGCTCAGTCGCTGTTGAATATCAAAAGCAAATCTTATGCTGAGCTGCGAGATGGTTTTTTGGCAATGACGGCAGCTGCCACTGAACAGGTTACTAGCTCTAAAATCAAACAGGTTTTTTTCCCAATTCCTGATGACACGGCAGCCGAGGGTTATCACCAGCTGTCGATACTCACTAATTCGGGCATTGTATTTGAAATGCGTCGTCGGTTAGATGCATTGCGGTTCGGGCTCGAACCAGAAAAAATGTCGGATGATGACCGGAAAAAATATCTGACCAAAGATGAGCTAAAGCAGGCAAGAGACAAACGTCGTAACAAAGCGTTTTTCGAACAATCATTTTCTGAAATTTATGGTTTAACCACCATTGGCTATGGCGGCACTAAACCGCAAAATATCAGTGTGTTGAATAATCAAAATGGTGGCAAAGCACATTTGTTGTTGTCTGTTCCACCGAATCTGCAGCAGCGGGATTTTAATTTTCCGACCCGAGATTTTTTTCAGCAGGCAGTTTCACCTTATCAGGCAAAAGAGGCATTTATTGCCTTACATAAAATCTTTGTGACCCATTCGGCTGAATCGGTTATTCCACTGAAAAACCTGCGTTCAAGACGAGACAACCGACTGCAACAGATTACTGATGTGATTATTCAGGCAATGTGGCAAGCCAGAGCCGTGGCTGGTGAGCAGTTTTCTACAGCCACTTCGCAATTACCTTTGTGGCAAAAAAAATGGTTAGGCGTAGAAGTTTCAAAGCCAGAAGAAACAAATGATTGGATGGATAACGTACTGGAGCAAATCAGTCGCTGGATTATTCAGGGTTATCGAAAAATCAATAAAGATCACTGCACGCTAGGCGATGCAGAAATTCAATTCATTCATGCCTTTGTTGAACAATATCGGGAGGCATTGCGATGAGTAGTGACTATCTGGTTATTCCCAGAATCAAGGTGCATAACGCCAATGCGTTATCCAGCCCTTTTACTGTTGGTTTTCCTGCGATGACGGCTTGGTTGGGTGCGGTGCATGCTTTGCAGCGAAAGCTCAATCAGCAATCGATTACAGCAGAATTTTCTGCGGTAGGTGTGGTGAGCCATGCGTTTGATTTGCAAACCTATCAGGGGGCGGGTGACTTTGTTCACTCGATTATTGGTACCGCTAACCCACTAGATAAAAATGGTAATCGCCCGGCATTTATTGAAGAGGCACGCTGCCATTTAACGGTTAGCTTGGTGATTGAAATATCGGCAATGACCGGTGAGCAACAAAACCAGCTTATAGAAGGTGTTCAGCATTTACTTAATGCGCGAATGAAAATTGCCGGTGGCGACATTTTACAATTTCAAACACCATTTATTGCCAATGATTTTACTCAGTTTAGAAATCAGTTAATGCCAGGTTATGCGATTGTTGAACGGCGAGACCTGATGGTTGAAGCGATGGAGCAGGGCGAAGATGCTTTGGATGCTTTGATTGGTTATCTCCAAGTTGAAAATCATTGCCAGCCAGCGGAGGTCGACGATCAAAACCCGCCAGATGAAAAAGCAAAAGTTATCTGGTCACGTCAGCGTAAAGAGAATGCTAAGGGATGGCTGGTTCCCATTGCCACAGGGTTTCATGCAATCAGCCCATTGGGGCAAGCCAAAAACCAGCGAGACACTGATGCACCACACCGATTTGCTGAAAGTCTGGTGACGCTAGGTGAATTTAAAATGCCCTATCAGCTAGAGCAGGCCAGTGATTTGCTCTGGTATTACGAAACAGATTTAACCAATAACGTTTATTTATGCCAACAAGCGCCAGAAGCTGACGGTTTTTAATTCAAGGAGAAATATCATGGCTAAAAAAGAAAATATT
The DNA here is from genome assembly GCF_003097315.1 of Pelagibaculum spongiae. Lineage (NCBI taxonomy): Bacteria > Pseudomonadati > Pseudomonadota > Gammaproteobacteria > Oceanospirillales > Pelagibaculum > Pelagibaculum spongiae. The sequence continues at coordinate 405,320 of NZ_QDDL01000003.1, read as the reverse complement.
GCATCGGTACTGGCGTTTGAGAAAAAACTAGTGCCTTCTGATGGTTACATGTACGGCACCTGCTGGGATGTACGTGCTGAACAAACTACACCATTAAAACTTCAGGAAAAATCAGTTCGCGGCACTATTTCCAATCGTCAAAAACCAGCTGTTCAAAAAGACCCGGCCAAATTAAATGCTGAAGTAGAAAAAGCGAATTTACAAACAGTTGATGCCTGCTCGCTGGCACCAGAGCAAGATACCCTCAAGCTGCACTTTACCTTAAAAGTGCTTGGTGGTATTTGTCAGCCATCAGCCTGTAATAACGCAGCATTTAAACAAAGTTATGCTAAAGCCGCGCGAACCTATATTGAAAAAGAAGCTTTTGGTGAGCTGGCGCGCCGCTATGCACTGAACTTGGCTAATGCGCGTTATTTATGGCGTAACCGGGTCGGTGCAGAAAAAATTGAAGTCGTGGTTAACGCATTAAACGGTGAGAAAAAGCAATGGAAATTCGATGCAACTGAATTTACTACGCGTCATTTTGATGCTGATGATAATCAAGTAAATGACTTGGCCGCGCATATGGCAAAAGCGCTTGCCAGTGATGATGATTTTTTGATGCTGGATATTTGCTGTTATGCCAAAGTGGGCAAAGCTCAGGAAGTTTATCCAAGTGAAGAGCTGGTGCTGGATAAAGGTAAAGGCAGCAAGAGTAAGGTTCTCTATTCAGTAGAAAATATGGCAGCGATGCACTCACAAAAGCTGGGTAATGCTTTGCGAACCATCGACACCTGGTATCCAGAATTTACCGATGTTGAACAAAGTGCCGGGCCGATTGCGATTGAGCCTTTTGGTGCGGTAACTAACCTGGGTAGAGCCTTTAGAACCCCAAAAGAAAAGCAAGACTTTTATAGCTTGTTTGATAACTGGGCGCGCGGTGAACAGTTGTCACGCACTGAGGACGAGCATTATGTAATGGCAGTTCTGGTTCGTGGTGGCGTGTTTGGCGAAAGCGATAAATAGGAGTCGCTATGAAAGTCTATATTGATCTGACTTTGCTACCCAGCGATGACATTGGCCAAAATTTTCTGTGGCAGAAAATGTTCCAGCAGATTCATTTGGCACTTGCTGAGTTAAATAATGCCAAGGGCGTGCAACCAGTTGCTTTAGCATTTCCTGGTTATCGTGTACATGGACTGGGTAATAAGCTGCGGCTGATGGCGATAGATTCTGCAGACTTACATGCGCTTGATTTGTCGCAGTGGCTAGATCGCTTAATGGATTATGTGCATATTTCATCGGTGCGCGATGTGCCAGAAAAAGTAGAAAAGTATGTTTGCTACTCCCGTCAACGTAGTAAAACGGGTGTTGAACGATTAGCCCGGCGCTATGCCAAGCGGCACAACATCGAGCTTGAACAAGCCATGGCACATTATCAGGACTTTCAACCGAAATATCTGAAAGCGCCATTTATTCAAATGCAAAGTCTTAGTGGTGATCAGCAGTTTCGCTTGTTTATTGAGCGAACCTGGTGCGCAGAAGCATCTGCTGAAGCGACAGCAGATTTTGGTAGCTATGGATTAGGCAAGAACACCGCCTTACCCCATTTTTAACCAATAAAATTGGCTCTTTAACAAATTGAAGTAAAATCAACGCGTTGTGTGTGGTGTCGAAAACATAGGTCAAAGAAGGATTTCTTTGAGCCAGGCGCCGCTGCAACGCGCTTTTTAGTTTGTTAAACTCCTGTTCACCGCCGCAAAGGCGGTTTAGAAACAAACAGAGGCATCGCTCCGATCTGAATCATCGTTCACCGCCGCAAAGGCGGTTTAGAAATTGAGTTAAAAGAAACCAGCCGATTGTAAATTGTTCACCGCCGCAAAGGCGGTTTAGAAAAGCCAGTTGGCGCTCTTCAAACAGCACGCCTGGTTCACCGCCGCAAAGGCGGTTTAGAAAATCGGCAGTTGACACTGTAGACGCGGTGATTAGTTCACCGCCGCAAAGGCGGTTTAGAAAATTGAAAAAGATGTAACTGCCATGCAAAGCAAGTTCACCGCCGCAAAGGCGGTTTAGAAACAGTCGTGCGGCTGCTATAGCAGAATCGTACAGTTCACCGCCGCAAAGGCGGTTTAGAAATGCCGGTGATCCCCTTGCTATAGCGCAAGTTTGTTCACCGCCGCAAAGGCGGTTTAGAAAGGAAAGCACTTACAAGAAAGGTCTAGTATCTCGTTCACCGCCGCAAAGGCGGTTTAGAAAATCAAACCCTTTAATCCAAAAATAACATTTAGGTTCACCGCCGCAAAGGCGGTTTAGAAAGGTAACATTTAGAAAAACAAGCCAGGGAACGGGTTCACCGCCGCAAAGGCGGTTTAGAAATTCCCAAATGCCAGCGGCTACATGTTGGGGCGGTTCACCGCCGCAAAGGCGGTTTAGAAAAAGCATGACCGAAACCGGACTACCGTCGCCTTGTTCACCGCCGCAAAGGCGGTTTAGAAATGTATGGTGGTTTTGGCTAATGTTGACGGTATGTTCACCGCCGCAAAGGCGGTTTAGAAATAAACGCTCAAGCGTTGCTGACAACGAGTGAAGTTCACCGCCGCAAAGGCGGTTTAGAAAAGTTGCTGCACATCTGCAAGCTTTAAATTATTGTTCACCGCCGCAAAGGCGGTTTAGAAAGATTAATGACAAGGTTGATTTGTTGTTGCTGCGTTCACCGCCGCAAAGGCGGTTTAGAAATGTATTCGTGCGGTGTAATGCCTAACTGCTGGGTTCACCGCCGCAAAGGCGGTTTAGAAAATTTACATCAAGGATTGCGGGTCGTTCGTTCGGTTCACCGCCGCAAAGGCGGTTTAGAAATCAAAACATCGCGGCGTTTAATCCTGATTGGAGTTCACCGCCGCAAAGGCGGTTTAGAAATATCAGGTCGTGGGTAGCGAACCGGGATTGATGTTCACCGCCGCAAAGGCGGTTTAGAAAACAAACGGCAATTGAAGATAGATCCTACTCACGTTCACCGCCGCAAAGGCGGTTTAGAAAAGTTGCCTTGCAGACGCTTTCTAAGATCATTTGTTCACCGCCGCAAAGGCGGTTTAGAAAATGATCTCGGTCTTGCATCAGACTTTGCTTTTGTTCACCGCCGCAAAGGCGGTTTAGAAACGTACCGCGGCGACACGGCAGGCACCGTCGCAGTTCACCGCCGCAAAGGCGGTTTAGAAAAGACGGAACAGAGACTTCATTTGCTTGAATGAGTTCACCGCCGCAAAGGCGGTTTAGAAATCATGACTGTAGTGTCGAAAAACCAGTAATTCGTTCACCGCCGCAAAGGCGGTTTAGAAATAATCTTGATTTTCAGTTTGTACGAATACCAGGTTCACCGCCGCAAAGGCGGTTTAGAAAATGGTCAAGACGCCCAAGTCTTCCGTCTTCAGGTTCACCGCCGCAAAGGCGGTTTAGAAAGCTAACGGATCGAGGACGGTTATCGGCTCGATGTTCACCGCCGCAAAGGCGGTTTAGAAATCGTCGATTATCAATCGGGCACAACAGTATACGTTCACCGCCGCAAAGGCGGTTTAGAAAAACCTACCGAAATATCACCATCCCAAATTTTCGTTCACCGCCGCAAAGGCGGTTTAGAAATGGTTCCTTGCCTTGCGATGATGGCGACGAAAGTTCACCGCCGCAAAGGCGGTTTAGAAAAACTTGACAACAGGGAAAGGAACAGTGCAAGCGTTCACCGCCGCAAAGGCGGTTTAGAAAATAGGGCACTTACCCTCAAGCCCATGCGTTAGGTTCACCGCCGCAAAGGCGGTTTAGAAAATCCCCAAACGTGACCCGGGTTGTGTATGGTCGTTCACCGCCGCAAAGGCGGTTTAGAAAGCTTTACCTTCAGATAACAGCAAGAAAATTGTGTTCACCGCCGCAAAGGCGGTTTAGAAATCAGATAAAAATCGGCCTATCGCTTCAGATACGTTCACCGCCGCAAAGGCGGTTTAGAAAAAAATCACCGTAGCCAGCACGCTGAATAATCTGTTCACCGCCGCAAAGGCGGTTTAGAAATTTAGATTATGGTTGGTGATCCATCCGCCAACGTTCACCGCCGCAAAGGCGGTTTAGAAAGAAAAGTGCACCCAAAAGGTAACCGAGATTTTGTTCACCGCCGCAAAGGCGGTTTAGAAAATCAGCTGGATTCGTTCGCCAGAAAATGCGGTGTTCACCGCCGCAAAGGCGGTTTAGAAAAAAAAGAGTAAAGAACTTGTTAGTGGCACTTGGTTCACCGCCGCAAAGGCGGTTTAGAAACCAAATACGTGTGGTGGCTCGATATCAAAATGGTTCACCGCCGCAAAGGCGGTTTAGAAAGCATCAATCGTTCTCAGTAATAATGATGTTGTGTTCACCGCCGCAAAGGCGGTTTAGAAACAAAAAAGACCCTAAAATCTCATTAACGCAAGGTTCACCGCCGCAAAGGCGGTTTAGAAAGCCTCCATCACCGCCGCCGTCACCACCACCATGTTCACCGCCGCAAAGGCGGTTTAGAAAGGTCGCATTGTTTCATGGATGCGGCGCACTTAGTTCACCGCCGCAAAGGCGGTTTAGAAAAAATGATCCGGATTCCTTGCCTTGCGATGACGGTTCACCGCCGCAAAGGCGGTTTAGAAAGAACAAAAAAGGGGCTACCAGCAATTTAAGATGTTCACCGCCGCAAAGGCGGTTTAGAAAGGAAAGTAATCTACATGCCACCGCCCGAGAATGTTCACCGCCGCAAAGGCGGTTTAGAAAAGAGATTAAAAGGTTTTTCTCTTCCATCTGGCGTTCACCGCCGCAAAGGCGGTTTAGAAAATTCTTCCAACCAGTAAAAACGGTTGATTTGCGTTCACCGCCGCAAAGGCGGTTTAGAAAATTGCGGTGAATGGCTGCTTCGTTCGCTTTCAGTTCACCGCCGCAAAGGCGGTTTAGAAATGATGCAGATGCAGATGACGACGATCTAAACGGTTCACCGCCGCAAAGGCGGTTTAGAAAAGCAATTTAAGATCGAAAGCGCCAACAGGTAGGTTCACCGCCGCAAAGGCGGTTTAGAAAATTAACCATACTATCATCCGCTACTATACCGAGTTCACCGCCGCAAAGGCGGTTTAGAAATACTTGTTTCTTACTTACACCCTACTTGTTCCGTTCACCGCCGCAAAGGCGGTTTAGAAATGGCAAAAAAAATGGGGAAGAAATTATGAGCAGTTCACCGCCGCAAAGGCGGTTTAGAAATTATGGAACGCACGGCAAAGGCATTGAGCTGCGTTCACCGCCGCAAAGGCGGTTTAGAAAACACGCTGCCTACTTGGTCTAGCGCGGGTTGCGTTCACCGCCGCAAAGGCGGTTTAGAAAACCAGGGTCGCTGACGATATCGGTCAAACGCCGTTCACCGCCGCAAAGGCGGTTTAGAAACAAAGCACCGCCGACAAAGCCGCGCTGGAAGAGTTCACCGCCGCAAAGGCGGTTTAGAAAATACTCAAGATCTAGGTGATGATCTACAAACAGTTCACCGCCGCAAAGGCGGTTTAGAAACAATGACGAACGGTATGCCGGAGGATCGAGCAGTTCACCGCCGCAAAGGCGGTTTAGAAATTCTTCTGTTGGATGATCCTCTTCATACGCTCGTTCACCGCCGCAAAGGCGGTTTAGAAACATCGGCGCAGGCGTGGCAGAACTTACTTGGCGTTCACCGCCGCAAAGGCGGTTTAGAAAAACAACCAATCAGGGCAAAGCCGCTTTACTGAGTTCACCGCCGCAAAGGCGGTTTAGAAAACCATTGATCATGTTTATTTGTTCTTTAATTGGTTCACCGCCGCAAAGGCGGTTTAGAAAATCCCTTCCGGGATGTCATCGCAGCCGAGATAGTTCACCGCCGCAAAGGCGGTTTAGAAAACCGTAATTATTAGCGCTTTTCTTTGCAATTTGTTCACCGCCGCAAAGGCGGTTTAGAAAACAATGCTTGGTAGCAGCAATACGCAGAACAAGTTCACCGCCGCAAAGGCGGTTTAGAAACATTCTGCGGGAGATAAAATTGAGGATCTTTCGTTCACCGCCGCAAAGGCGGTTTAGAAAGGAGTGGCTGGAGATTCACAGCAAGAATCTGAGTTCACCGCCGCAAAGGCGGTTTAGAAAATTACGTTGAGTCTGCGCCAATGGTCGCTGAGGTTCACCGCCGCAAAGGCGGTTTAGAAACGTGGCCAGCCCTGAAGCTTACGTGCTTGAAAAGTTCACCGCCGCAAAGGCGGTTTAGAAATTCTGAAACTCAGCACACGACTGGCGTACACCGTTCACCGCCGCAAAGGCGGTTTAGAAAACTACAAAGGAAAACTAAAGCCAACCGGCAAAGTTCACCGCCGCAAAGGCGGTTTAGAAAAAATTAATTACGATGAAAACCCATTTCTGTCCGTTCACCGCCGCAAAGGCGGTTTAGAAAATTTGATCAACAAATCTAAAAACCCTGTCACCGTTCACCGCCGCAAAGGCGGTTTAGAAAGCGTCAGATCGTTATGACGGTACTTACTGGCCGTTCACCGCCGCAAAGGCGGTTTAGAAAAGAGTTACTTAATGCCGCCTACCAGCTATTTGGTTCACCGCCGCAAAGGCGGTTTAGAAAAAAATAAGCCAGCCCGGTTTTGGGGTTGGCGGGTTCACCGCCGCAAAGGCGGTTTAGAAAATACGCCTGTGGGGTTGGTATTGGCGTAGAAGGTTCACCGCCGCAAAGGCGGTTTAGAAATAAAAAAGTAAATAGTAAACTGCTTTGCAATAGTTCACCGCCGCAAAGGCGGTTTAGAAAAAATACTGCAGTAGCTCGACTAAAGATTTTTTCGTTCACCGCCGCAAAGGCGGTTTAGAAAAAACAGCCTCAATAGTTACAGAAGATGGAAAAGTTCACCGCCGCAAAGGCGGTTTAGAAAATCACGAGTGGAAGTATCAATGTTGATTATTTGTTCACCGCCGCAAAGGCGGTTTAGAAATTTGATATCGACCACCCGCATAGCCAAAATGCGTTCACCGCCGCAAAGGCGGTTTAGAAAGTCGATGTAATTGATTTGAAATAGACCGATTAGTTCACCGCCGCAAAGGCGGTTTAGAAAAGATCTCACCATCAATCGAAACTGATAAATTAGTTCACCGCCGCAAAGGCGGTTTAGAAACGTTTAAGTTCGAAACGACACACATCGGCGGAGTTCACCGCCGCAAAGGCGGTTTAGAAAACAACCGGATCAAAAAGCTCCCGCTGCAAATGGTTCACCGCCGCAAAGGCGGTTTAGAAATTGACGAAGTGGTGCGGTATGCTTTGGGCGGAGTTCACCGCCGCAAAGGCGGTTTAGAAATTTCCCGCTCCTCGCTGCATTCCCGAGAGCTGGTTCACCGCCGCAAAGGCGGTTTAGAAAAACCAGGTAAGTACGCAAATCGTCATCGCCAAGTTCACCGCCGCAAAGGCGGTTTAGAAAACCGCGCAGCGAACTATCCGCATCGTAGTGGCGTTCACCGCCGCAAAGGCGGTTTAGAAAGGCGTTGATTCCACAAACGATATCGACTGGTCGTTCACCGCCGCAAAGGCGGTTTAGAAAAGCAGAACAACCAAGTCACCTGCAGTGCGCAAGTTCACCGCCGCAAAGGCGGTTTAGAAAGCCGTAGGTTTTGCGCGCCAGCGCTTCAACATGTTCACCGCCGCAAAGGCGGTTTAGAAAAGCTTTCGTAACGCTCCGGGTCAGATTTCATTGTTCACCGCCGCAAAGGCGGTTTAGAAAACTAAGGGCGCGGTCGGCTGGACTCGCATGGAGTTCACCGCCGCAAAGGCGGTTTAGAAAAACAGCTGAAAAACTGGATTCCTGAACTGTTCGTTCACCGCCGCAAAGGCGGTTTAGAAAAGAAACCAAGCCGCCGATTATTGGTCGCGTATGTTCACCGCCGCAAAGGCGGTTTAGAAAATCCTGGCGGCCATCGTTGCGCCGCTGAACCAGTTCACCGCCGCAAAGGCGGTTTAGAAAGCCATATGCTGAAGCTTGAAGCGCTAGTGTATGTTCACCGCCGCAAAGGCGGTTTAGAAAAACGTCTGACTTTGGTTTTGAAAGGCGTTAATGTTCACCGCCGCAAAGGCGGTTTAGAAATAGGTAACTCTCTTGAACAGATAGGCGAAGGGGTTCACCGCCGCAAAGGCGGTTTAGAAAATGTAGCCAAAGTCATTTTCATCAATTTCAATGTTCACCGCCGCAAAGGCGGTTTAGAAATGCAGGGAAGATGAGGCTGAGTTGAAAGGCGAGTTCACCGCCGCAAAGGCGGTTTAGAAAAACCAACCGCCCAAAGATGGCACAAAAGCCACGTTCACCGCCGCAAAGGCGGTTTAGAAAAAAAAAATGCAGCAGCATTATGTGCGCACGGCGTTCACCGCCGCAAAGGCGGTTTAGAAATGCAGGGAAGATGAGGCTGAGTTGAAAGGCGAGTTCACCGCCGCAAAGGCGGTTTAGAAAGTTATCGGTGCCGGGAATATCAGAAAAAGAAAGTTCACCGCCGCAAAGGCGGTTTAGAAAAGCACCGAAGTTGCGTGATTAACTCGCAATTCGTTCACCGCCGCAAAGGCGGTTTAGAAAAGACCCTTGGTTTCCAGAGAACAGCACTGTACGTTCACCGCCGCAAAGGCGGTTTAGAAAATCAAGCGGTTTTAATGGCCTTAAATTAGATAGTTCACCGCCGCAAAGGCGGTTTAGAAATGGCGAAAATAGCAACATTGACGGGAATTATTGTTCACCGCCGCAAAGGCGGTTTAGAAAGCTGAATGAAACCGGATTGATGCTCGCTACCGGTTCACCGCCGCAAAGGCGGTTTAGAAAAAGGAGTACGCGCAGGACGCCACGATCACAAGGTTCACCGCCGCAAAGGCGGTTTAGAAAAAAATCGCTTCAATCCTCGCTCTGTTCAACAAAGTTCACCGCCGCAAAGGCGGTTTAGAAATACACGATCTGGAAAAGGCGTTGGTATTGTTATTTCACCGCCGCAAAGGCGGTTTAGAAAAAGCGCGGGAGGTGTATCAATAATGCAAATATGTTCACCGCCGCAAAGGCGGTTTAGAAAACTCTGCAAATTTGAATAGTTTCTTGATCAGTGTTCACCGCCGCAAAGGCGGTTTAGAAAGCTTGTTCGCCAAAATTGGTTTTGTACCATTCGTTCACCGCCGCAAAGGCGGTTTAGAAACGAATAAATCAACAGGAACGCCGTAACGCGCAGTTCACCGCCGCAAAGGCGGTTTAGAAAATCACCGCTGCTTTTGATTCCGGTGGAACTTCGTTCACCGCCGCAAAGGCGGTTTAGAAAACCATGGGACAAGATCGGGCTATTATATATAGGTTCACCGCCGCAAAGGCGGTTTAGAAAATGTCTGAATCTTTGTACTCTGAGCAGTGCATGTTCACCGCCGCAAAGGCGGTTTAGAAAATCAGACTCTAGAGAATCCGCCTTTGTAAAATGTTCACCGCCGCAAAGGCGGTTTAGAAACCAAAAAAAACCCCGGATAATTTCCGGGGTAAGTTCACCGCCGCAAAGGCGGTTTAGAAAACCACCCGCAACGATTTCATGTTCGGTTGAATGTTCACCGCCGCAAAGGCGGTTTAGAAAATTTACGATGGTCGCCAGATTGCGAACTTCCGGTTCACCGCCGCAAAGGCGGTTTAGAAAAAAATGAGCGTAACCATTCTGTTCTTGTTTAAGTTCACCGCCGCAAAGGCGGTTTAGAAATACACGATCTGGAAAAGGCGTTGGTATTGTTAGTTCACCGCCGCAAAGGCGGTTTAGAAATGTTGGTTTTTACACTGTTGCCCCGAGTTCTTGTTCACCGCCGCAAAGGCGGTTTAGAAACATTTGTTACAACTACACGACCGTCAAACAAGGTTCACCGCCGCAAAGGCGGTTTAGAAAAAGTTGATCCAAAGACCGGCGAAAGCAAGCATGTTCACCGCCGCAAAGGCGGTTTAGAAAAAAATGAGCGTAACCATTCTGTTCTTGTTTAAGTTCACCGCCGCAAAGGCGGTTTAGAAAATCACCGAAACGTCAGCAGTAGCTACCACTTGGTTCACCGCCGCAAAGGCGGTTTAGAAAATTGTCTTCTGAGCAGATCTGAATACCTATTGGTTCACCGCCGCAAAGGCGGTTTAGAAATACAGTAATCGGTCTATTTCAAATCAATTACAGTTCACCGCCGCAAAGGCGGTTTAGAAAGCTAACTGAGCCATCACCATCTGATTTGCGCTGTTCACCGCCGCAAAGGCGGTTTAGAAAAATAGCGTATCAATTGAACCATTATTAGCCGAGTTCACCGCCGCAAAGGCGGTTTAGAAAGTTGAATGAAACCGGATTGATGCTTGCTACCGGTTCACCGCCGCAAAGGCGGTTTAGAAAAGGCTCAGGCTAACCCTACCCCAGCTAGCAAAGTTCACCGCCGCAAAGGCGGTTTAGAAAAATTGCTGCCGCGTTTCACCGCGCATTTCTGCGTTCACCGCCGCAAAGGCGGTTTAGAAACGAAACCATCACATCAATTAAAACGCGAATTTGTTCACCGCCGCAAAGGCGGTTTAGAAAAGCCGCAGCAATGGGTTTGCCGCATGCGAAGCGTTCACCGCCGCAAAGGCGGTTTAGAAACCAAAAAAACCGTAGAGCAAATATCTTGAAAAAGTTCACCGCCGCAAAGGCGGTTTAGAAAGGTAGACTTGCTCAACACCGCCGCGGTCTTCAGTTCACCGCCGCAAAGGCGGTTTAGAAATAAAAAATTATTTTGATGGCTATAACTTGATCCTACTTTTTTTTGTTGGCTATGCAGTGAGTTTTTGTAATTTAAAATATCGGGTGGTGCTGCGCTAATCCAATTTATAGTCTTGGAATTAAATAATACACCGATTGCTAATGATTCAATTTTACCTGCGAACATGTGAGGAAATTTTAGAGTTTTGCTCTCTTTGCTTATGGATACCCGCCTTCCATAGCGAGCATGGCGGAGTGATTAATGAAACGCTGTAGTTTTGAACATACTCTGAGTCGTCATTCCAGACAGGAAGTGCATGGATACACGGATTAGGGCGACGCAGGGTGCCAAACCCGATAAGTCGGAATCTATGTGCTAAGGATGGTAGCTCTGCTCCAGAAAAATCATTTCAAAAATTGAAATCGTTTGGGGTAATTTAAAATTTCTTCGGCCTTTATGTTTTAAATATCTGGCCTGGCAAGGCGTAAACGAGTAAGCATTTTAAGTAACCTGCCACTAAATATTCTGCATTAAAAAAATACGGTTATTTAGCTTTTCGAGTTGTCTCGGCGGAGGTTTTCCGAAGTGACTGTGCCCACGCTCACCACGCCCTTGCTAATACGTTTCATTCTTGAGGGGCTGTTGTAGCTTGTTAGCCGGTATCAGCGCGGTCAGATTTTTGACTAGGCTTTAACTATCTGTGAATTAAGGTGTACAGGTTGTAATTTTTGCTGCGTTTGTTACGGGTTTTTATAAGTTGTATTGGCTGTTTTGCTGGGTTGATAGTGGCTACTGAGTCTGCTGCTAGCCAAGTTGTCCCGGTTAACTCAAATTGTTCTGGCTGCCAACAGCAGATCAGTTTTGCGTTTTCAATTGGTCGGCCTGCACCCTATGTGATTGATGAAACGAAAGGGATTGAAGTTGAAATAGTTAGGGCAGCCTTGGCGGCGGTTGATGTTGAATTAAAGCCGGTCTGGATGAGTTATTTGCGTATGGATCGCATTGCGCAGTTGCCATTAGATGGCCGTGGTGTCACCAAACCAGGGTTGGTGCCGGCGCCAGAAGTCTATTATTCCCAGCCTTATATTTATTATCAGGATGTGGCGATTACTCGCACGAATGACAACTTGCAGCTTAATAGAGCGAGTGATTTAAAAGATTATAAAATCGCGAGTTGGCAGTCAGCAGCGAATGATCTTAACCAAGAATTTGCTAGTTTGTTTGCTGACAAAGGTGATTACAAAAAGCAGTTTTTCCCGGTGGTGAATGATTTCTCCCGTACTCGTTTATTTTGGTCGGGTCGGGTTGATGTAATCGTTGATGATTTGATTGTTTTCCGGCAAATGACAGAGCGGTTAAAGCGGCAAGATCCTAAAAAGCATTTTCGTTATCAGGTTCATTCGCTATGGCCAGTCAGAAATTGGTTTAATGCAGCATTTGTTGATAAGCAGCATCGTGATTTATTTGACCAAGGTTTAGCTAAGATTATTAAAAATGGTCGTTGGCAAAAAATATTTGAAAAATATCAAGCAGCACCAGTGGCTAAAACTTTTTTGTCTCCGATGAAAAGTTACCCTGATTTATATATGCCCGAACATATTGATGAGATAAATAAAGACGTGTGGGCTGGTCTGCTGGGTAGTTGGTGATGATCGTTAGATATATAAAAAAGCGCTCAAATAATTGAGCGCTTTTTTTGTATTTAAAATAAAAGAGAATTATTCAGTATGCGTATAAATACACGGATACTGGGAGCGTAGGTTGCTTATCTGAATTCAAATACAACAGTATTTATCAAGTCGTAAAGCATGTGCCTTTGGCACTTTGCAGGCAAGCCGCCTGTGCTCCCAGTAAAAGCATGGCATTTGCGATTAGCTGGCTGGCTGATTTAAGTAAAATGGTGCAGTAACTAATGCCGGTGGGTTGGCTTTGTTTTCAGCGGGGCCACTTTTTACTACTTCAATTCGGTTTCTGCCATTGGTGACTTCATATGCCTTGGCGTGAAATTCTTCATCGGAAGGTTCGTCAACCGTAGGTACATGGAACCAGTCAGCTTGAATTCTATCTCGCTTGATATCTAATACGACATATCCCCGGTAAAAGAAGTTGCAATATTTAATGTGTGGATTGACGATTTTGATTGCATCTGCTGCCAATACTGCCAATTTTTCTTCTGGTATGCCAGGAGAGCTAATACCTGGAGTAACAAACTCGACGGCAACCGAACCTTCTCCGCTGACGTAATCATACTGCTGACTGCTATATGGGTTTTCGGCAACTTCCATTGCCCAAGATGAGTGAATATCACCCGTGAGTACGACTACGTTATCAATCTTTTCACCGCTTTGTTTGCCGGTGATATGGTCGAGAAAACGCTGGCGGCTTGGCTTATAACCATCCCATTGATCCATATTAAAACCAATGTTATTAAAGCCCAGTTGCCCCATCATTACTTGCTGGCCCAATAATTTCCAAATGGTATTGTTGTTATTGGAACTACTCAGTTGTTGATACAACCAGTCTTCTTGCTCGGCACCTAATAAGGAGCGGCTTTCATCTTCCACCGTTTCCATATCAATTTTGGCAGTGAGGCGCTGCATATCTTCTTCATTAAACAAGCCATCTTTTACCAGCTTGGCAATTTCACTGACGATGCCAGGAGCTTGTTCGCTGCGGCCATAAAACCGAGTGTCTAGCATAGTCAGGTCGGCCAAGTCGCCTAGGGCAAATTGGCGGAAAATCCTAGATTTATCTTCGGCGTCGGTTTGCCGAATCGGCAGCCATTCATAAAAAGCACGAATTGCATTTTGCTTGCGTTCAACCCATGCGCCTTCTTCACCTTCGGTATGGTTTTCTGCGCCGCCATTCCAGGTGTCGTTGGTAAATTCGTGGTCATCCCAAACATTTATAAAAGGGTGTTGCTGGTGCACGGCTTGTAAATCAACATCGGTTTTATATTGGCCGTGGCGGGTGCGGTAATCTTGCAGCGTTAGCATTTCATGGGCAGGTAATGGGCTACGAATATCACCATATTGGCCGTCGCCATATTCATAAATGTAATCGCCCAAGTGCAAAACTAAATCGAGGTCGGCACGTTTAGCCATTTGTTTATAGGCATTGAAATAGCCATAGGGCAGGTTGGAGCAAGAGCACATGGCTATGCGCAAATGTTCAGGGCTGCCAGTAGGCAAAGTTCGAGTTCGACCGACCATGCTGGTGGTGCCTTGGGGTAAATCGAACTGGTAATAATAAGTGGTGGCAGGCTGAAGACCGGTTACATCAACCTTAATGGTGTGGTCGCGATCTGGCCCGGTTAAATGCCAGCCAGATTGAACAATGTTAACCATCTCTGGGTCGCTGGCAATGGTCCAGCGCACATCAATCATTTGGCTCATATCTTGTTGAGTCACCCGGCTCCATAAAATTACTCGGTCTTGTAGCGGGTCGCCGCTGGCAACGCCGTGGGCAAATTGAGCATCGGGATCTGCTGCTTTGGCTAAACCGCCAATCAGGGGGAGGGCTGCGCTAGAAGCTGCGCCAATAAAAAACCGTCTGCGGCTAATGGCCATTGTTATTATTCTCCGGGCTTATTCTTATGCGGCAGTTGCAGCTCAATCGGCTGCTGTGCCTTTTAGCTGACAGATTCTAACTGGCTTTTCTTTCAGTTGGGTGACTGTTTGTCGGTTGTTGTTCTTAAGGTGTTACGCGGGTACGCAAAAAGCCTCTGAGCAGTATGATTGCTGCGTATTGTTATGACATCGCATATTCAGCCAGTGAAGAACTCTTAGGGCTAGCAGAGGACAGATGCTTATGCTAAACCAAGAAGGTTAAAGTTAAGTTCTGAGGGAATAAATGGATTCGAATGATCTGGTATTTTACAAAGAAGAAGTGGCCTTGTTAAAGCAAGTTAGAAGTATTGCATCACCGCACCGGGTATTTAATTTATTCCATACAAGTGAAAGCAATAAGCTGTTAGAAGAAAAAAAACGAATAGGGTCTGAGATCCTGATTCGTGAGCAGAGTATTAAAGGGGGGAGATCCCCAATATTTACAAAGGAAGGGTTCAATATTGTTTCGAAATTGATCATGATTGAGAATGCATGGGATTGTCGAAGTATGTCAATTTTATTGTATTCATTATTAAAAGATCAGTTAAAGGGAAAAGCTTACCTTCTTATTTTTACTTGGAGTTTTGGGCGACATTATGCAGTAATGACAGGCTCTGAATATAGCAAGACGATGTTTAGTGAACCATGGTCAAATTTAAAGGCGAATAAAACAAATAAAAATGCGGTGGTTATTGACCCGTGGTGTGACTTGGTGGCACCGGTTAGAAATTATGCTGCTTTTGCTTCTATGATAATGAAACATAAAGAGAGCAGTGGTTGGAAAACGTTATCTCCAGGAGGTAACGTGGGCTCGTTGCCGCACCACTTTAAAGATGCTCAGGTGTATGGTGTCGATTTACAGGCTTGCTGGAAGATGGACTGGAATGAAGTTCTTGCGGAAGGGAGATGTATTTTTAAAGAACTAATATGGGCGCTGCTTTGGCATCTACCCGGAGAAAATGGATCCGACAAAGAAATCTGACAGAAAATAATTAAATAATGAGATCTGTAATGAATGGTGTCGTCGGAGTAAGGTGCCACTTTAAAAAATAAAAACAATAGGTTAAAGTTCAGTGATAAAAGAAACAATTGATATTGCTTTGCAGTCAATGTTGACGCAAACAACCAAATTGCTGAGAGTTTACCATTCAACTTCGCCAGAAATTCTTCAGGAATTCAAAAAGAATGCTGAAATAATGTTGGGAATGGAATTAGAGGGAGATTATCGAGTAAAATTTAAATTAATAACTTGGTTTGTGTGCTGCTCGTTGAATATCGATAGTACTAAAAAAATTCCGTTGCTACAGTTTGTTAATATTGTTTTAATCGCGAACCTAGAAGATGACAGGCTAATTGGTTTAATAAATACCGCTAAAACTGTTTATTCTAAACTAATGTTTTATTTAGTAGAACAAAATCCGATAGCGTCAAGCAGAATTGTTTTACCTTCCGATCAGTGCGTTCATCGTATCTGGGTTGGCGGAAAAATTTCAGAAGACCAGCTAGTTTCTATGGCTGCAGCAAATTTGATAGTCGCTAAAAAAATGGGCTTTTCACAGCCGGTGTTTCATCTCTGGACCGATAATTCAGCCATGCTGCATCAGAAAAACACAGGGAAGTTTGTGCACTTTAATCTGGTAGATATTTGCCAATTATATATAACCGATAGAACCCATCCAGATTTTAAGTTAATGAATGAATTGGTTGATTATTCTAGGTTGCTGATTAAATTCAGAGAGTTTGCAATAGCATCTAATCTGTTGAGGATGATCGTTCTATATCAATATGGTGGTTTTTATCTAGATGCTACTTGGGTGCAATCTATTTTTCCAATAGAACCATTTGCGTCTTCTACCGAGCCGGAGGGCTCATTGTTAAGTAAGGCCGAGTTAGGTAAAGCCGAATTTGCAGCGGCCTTAACAAGTAATGGTGAGTCTTATGAGCGACACTATGCTTTCGATTATTTATCTTACCAGACACCGTATTTTGATTTTTTAAATTTATCTAAAAACCCTTCTTCTGGTGGGTTTCGTGCTGCCAGCAATAAAACTTTAGTGTATGTTAATGGAAGGTTTAACCCAGTAGTTAAGTCCGTTTTACAAAACAGCAAAATTTATCTAGACAATCGATCTAGGCATGAAATTTCTTGGATATTAGTTAAATATCGAGAATTTAAGCATAAACATCTTAGGAATTCTTTTATTCGAGGTGCAGGCTACAACCAATCAGAAGATGATTTAGAATTCATTGTATCTTTAAGTGCGCTTCCTTTTGAAAGTGCACTCGCGCAAAATGGTTGTTTCGATTTTTATATTTATAATTACGCAGTTCATGCTGAAGGTGCTGGGCAGCCGATGTTATCGATCAAGGAATCGCCAAATACTCAATATCAATTTATTTCTAATATAGGTCTAGTTAAGAAATTCTCTAGAAGTTGGAAGAGCCTTGATTTAAAAGATAGGCAAAATGCAGAGTGGCCGTAGTTTTTTTTTGGTTTTCTTGTATCTATTTATTTGTATGAAGTTAAATGGTTTTAAATTAAAAAACTCGAATGGGTAGGAGAAATTAGCAGTGGGTGGTAGTGTTTTGCAGATTTTTAAGTAAAAAGAATCGAACTTGTTTAGAGCTCAGGTTCTAACTAAATTAAGAGATGATAAATGCTAAAAGAAATAATAAACTCAACTTTTATTAAGTTGGTGCAGTGCACTTATGATCTCCAGAGTAAAAATAGCAATGAAGAGCTATATCCAAATTTTTTAAATGCTGCTCAAGAGATTGAATTACATAAGCTCTCTGGCTCTGTGTATGGAACCTGTTATGAAAAGCTGAGAATAATAAATTTCTACATGACGTTCTTAATAGAAGAAGAGGTTCAATCTTGTAAAATCGAAATTTTTCTGCAGAAACTTTTAAGCTATCGGTCTAGAAAAGAAATAGAGTGTTCTGGGGCAGGCCTAGATTCTCTTACAGATGAAGATATTATTTTAATTGATATCGCACTTCCTTTATACCATCAATTGGTTTTCTGCTTGGCTGCAACTGGATCGAAAGAAAAAAATATTTCGCCGCAAAATCAGTTGTCTGAATCGGTTGTTGCGATTCATCGCATTTGGGTTGGAGATAAAGCGGGAGTAGATCGTCTAACTTCAATAGCAGCTGCCAATGAATACTTTTCTAAAAAAATTGGTTACCAACCTGCAATTTTTTATTTGTGGACGGATAATCATGCAATGCTGCAGCAGCAAGATGTAGGAGTTTTAAAAAGATTCAAGGTGTGTGATATAAATCAGTTGTACATAAAAAATAAGTGTGACCCGAATTTTGATATGATTAATGAGGTTGTAACTTACGCAAGAGTGTTATGTCATTTTAGAGAGTTTGCCAATGCTTCGAATTTATTAAGATTTGTCATACTGTATTTGTATGGTGGAATATATTTAGATGCAACTTGGCAAAGATCCATTGAAAATAAATATGAGCAAGATCAGGTTGAATTTAATAAAAAAGATTTTCCATTTTCAAGCATTACCACTGAAAATAACTGCATAGCATCTTATGAAATAAACTTGTCCTATGCTATGGGAGGAGTAGGGTTTGATGCTCTTATTAAAACGGAAAACGACGAATTTTATGTGGCGAAAGAGGCGATTAACAAAACAATGGTGCACGTCCCTGTAAAAAAGCATCCTTTGATTGAAGTTATTCTGAAACGCAGTCTACATATTATTCGCAATCGCTACAAAGGAGCAATAGGAGAAGCCTTGAGGCGCTATAGACACACAAAGCATGTAGTGCTCCATGATGTGTTTTATTCTGGACAACAATATGTTGAAAAAGACGGTGATTTAGCTTTTATCGGTTGGATTAGTCGTGTGGCTTTTGATTATTCGCTAGTTACAGAGGGCTACTGCAGTTTTCAATTGCACGATACAAGGTATTTGTTTCTTGCGCTTGATTGCAACCCATCATTCAGTATGGTTTATCAAAACCATCCATTATATGAATTTCATAGTATTTATGGTTTATCCAAGAAGCGCTCTGCTAGCTGGAAAAAAGCAGACCTGAAAAGCAGGATCCATGCAGAGTGGCTATAAACATATTTTTTTAAGATAAAATAATTGTTGCGGTAATTTGCACAAGGCCAAAGTGATTGATCTATTCTGTGAATAGCTTGGCATCGAACTTTGCAAGATGCGTGAATGAACCTGATATTTTGTGTGTTTGAGATGACTAAAAGAATGTCAGGTTAAGAAATAAAAAAAGGTTGAGGTTCAATGATAAAAGAAACAATCGATACTACTTTGCAGTTAATGCAATCGCAGGCAATAGAACTACAAAGAGTACATTGTTCAGCTCCGATAGAAATCCTTGAGAAATTGAAAGAATACCTATATATAGCGTTGAATTCAGTATACAAAGAAGATTACCAATTGAAAATCAATATGGTCACTTGGTTTGTATGTAGTGCTTTGAATATTGATATTAAAAATAAAATTCCATTTTCACAGTTTTGTAATGTTGTTTTAACAACAAGTCCAGAAGATGAAAGATTAACCCATTTAGTAATAACTGCCCGACGCGTTTATTGTGAGCTAATAACTATTTTGGTAAAACAAAATCCGATAACGCCAAGTATAGTTGCCTTACCTTCTGATCAGTGTGTTCATCGTATTTGGGTCGGCGGAAAGGCCTCGGAAGATCAGCTGGTTTTTATGGCTGCAGCAAATTTAACAGTTGCTAAAAATATGAGTTTCTCGCAGCCAGTATTTTATCTTTGGACCGATAATTCTGCCATGTTACATCAGAAAAGTATTGGGACGCTTGCGCGCTTTAATTTGAGAGATGTTTGCAGTTTATATGTAGTCGATAGAAGTCATTCAGATTTTAAGTTGATTAATGAATTAATTGATTATTCTAGGCTGCTAATTAAATTCAGAGAGTTTGCGATAGCATCTAACCTGCTAAGAATGATTGTTTTATATAAATATGGCGGTTTTTATCTCGATGCAAACTGGGTGCAATCCATTTTTCCAATCGATCCTTCGGCATTTCCTGCCAAGCCAGGATCACCGCTGTTTAGTCAAGATAAGTCGAAAGATGTTGAGTTCTCAGAAGTCCTAGAAAGTAATGGTATGCCTAATATAAGATGTTATGATTTCGATTTTTTATCTTACCAATCGCCATATTTGGGCTTTTTCAAAATCGACAAGCTGCCTTCTGCCAGTTTATGCCTTGCGAATACTAATAAATCTTTGGCCTATGTTAAAACAAAATTTAATCCGACAATCAGAACAGTTTTGGAGAACAGTAAGGTATACCTAGATAATCGATCTGAACATAATATTTCCAAAATATTGATTAATTATCGAGAGTTTAAGCATAAAAAGCTTAGAGATTCTTTTGTTCGGAATGAAGCTTATCGTACTTCATCTGATGATTTAAAATTCATTGTTTCGTTAAGCTCGCTCCCTTTTGAACATGCGCTTGTGCAGACTAGCTATTTTGATTTTTATATTGATTATGATGGAATTTATGCAGAGTGTGCTGATCAGCCAATGTTGTCTATCAGAATGACACCTAGCGGTCCTTATCGATTTGTTTCAAATATTGGCCTTGCCAATAAGTATTCTAATAGTTGGAAAAGACTTGATTTAAAAGATAGGCAAAATGCAGAGTGGCCGTAGTTTTTGTAAAATAGAGTAATTTTTATAGCAATTCTCAATGTGGATTACAGGCGAAGATTTAAGAATGTTTGCGTGGTTGTCGAGTTGATCAAAAAGAGCTTTGAATGACTCAAAGCTCTATGATAGCGATGTTAAGTGCCTTGAGGTGCTTCTGAAAAAATCCAGTTAGCTAACCAAGCGGTAAAGGGGATAGTTAAAACAACACCAACACTGCCAGCCAATGCATGGACAATACTCACAGCAATAATTGGTTAAATATTTTTTTGAATGCGCCACAAAAAATGCCGCGCAGTGTATTCACTGTGCGGCATTTTTAATCAATCTGCGCTGCTGTTAACGACCAAGGCGATAAAGCCGTGTTAGCTTAACCAAGTTCACGCATTAGCAGGCCATATTCTAATTCTTTGCCCTGCAGGAAGGCTGGGTCAATTTCGATGACCACTTCATGGCCAGAGCCTGGAGCAACCGGTTTGTCTTTACCTTTAACATCCCACATGTTTTCTAGCTTGAAGCTCATATTGCCTTGGGGGGTCATTAATTCAAGCTGATCACCACAAGCAAAACGATTTTTCACTTCAATGTGAATGCGGCCATTGGTTGGGTGAACTTCGGTAATTTCACCAACAAATTGCTGCTTAGTGCTAGTTGAGTTGCCTTGTTCATAGTTTTGGTATTCATCGTGGACGTGACGACGCAAGAAGCCTTCGGTATAACCGCGGCTGGCTAGTTTTTCTAAGCCATCCATTAATGACATATCAAAAGCTTGGCCAGAAGCTGCGCGATCGATTGCTTCGCGGTATAGCTGTGCGGTTCTAGCTACATAATAATGAGATTTAGTACGGCCTTCGATTTTCATCGAATGCACGCCTAGCTCGGTTAATTTTTCAACGTGCTGAATGGCGCGTAAATCTTTTGAGTTCATGATGTAGGTACCATGCTCATCTTCAAAAGCAGCCATATATTCGCCGGGGCGATTTTCTTCTTCTAGCAAGAACATTTTATCGGTAGTGCTGCCTTCGCCCAAAGTGGGTGGCGGAGCAATGATTTGCGGATCAGGCACAACAATTTGTGGTTCCTGAAGCCGAACCACATCACCGGTATCGGTTTCTTTGGCTTCGTGCGATTTGTAATTCCAGCGGCAAGAGTTGGTACAAGAGCCCTGGTTTGGATCGCGCTTATTAATGTAGCCAGACAGCAAACAACGGCCCGAATAAGCAATACATAGCGCGCCGTGAACAAATACTTCCAGTTCCATTTCTGGGCAGTGCTCACGAATCTCGGCGATTTCTTCGATTGATAGCTCGCGAGAAACAATCACGCGCCGCACACCGACCGAATACCAGAATTTCACCGACCACCAGTTAACTACGTTAGCTTGAACTGACAGGTGAATTTCCATGTCAGGCCAAGTTTCCCGAACCTTCATGATTAGGCCTGGGTCAGACATGATGAGGGCATCTGGCTTAAGGGCGATTACTTCCCCGATATCTTTAAGATAAGTTTTTAGCTTGCTGTTATGCGGTGCAATATTACTGGCGATATAGAATTTTTTGCCACGAGCATGGGCAAATTCAATACCTTTACCAATATTTTCAAGACCGAAATCGTTGTTACGAACGCGCAGGCTGTAACGTGGTTGGCCAGCATAAACAGCGTCAGCACCGTAGGCATAGGCGTAGCGCATGTTGCGCAAAGTACCAGCAGGGGAAAGTAATTCTGGTTTAAACATCTCAATTCTCAAGCTGATTGCAGGTCAGTATTCCTGATATTTTTGACAGCAAAATGTTTGCGGTCAATTTAGGCGGCGGATCATACCAGAGAGAATGTACGGTTGGCAGCCAAAAGATAATTAACTTGGTAGCTGAAGTTTCAGTGCAGACTGGGTGTTTTGCAGGCAGTTTTCAGCCAGTTCCGCTAAAGGTTGTTGGCGGATTGCGGCGATCACTGCGGCAATTTCAGGCAAATAAAGTGGGCTGTTGTTGGGCGTTGTATCGAGATTATTTATAAATGCAGGCCGCATATCAGGCGCATCGGTTTCAAGCACAATGGCATGATCCGGCAATTGCTTTAGTAGAGTTCTAAGGCGATTGGCTCTCGGGTGAGTCACTGCACCACCAAACCCCAGTTTAAAACCTAAGTCGAGTAGTTTATGTGCCTGCTGCAAACTGCCAGCAAATGCATGGGCAATTCCACCGTGGTGAAAATCTTTTTTTACCAGTTGACTGGTTATTTCATCCCAAGCTTTTCGACAGTGCAGAATAAGTGGCATTTGGTTACTTTTAGCTAAATCAATTTGCCGTTGAAAAAACAAGATTTGTTTATGACGATCTGTTTGTTTATCCCAAAAATCCAAACCGCATTCGCCAATTGCAATAATGGTCTGTCTGGGCAGTTTGTGATCATTGGTAATTAATTGCTGCAAAATTAACCAATCATTTTCATTAGCCTGATCGAGGAAGTAGGGATGAAAGCCTAGCGCGGCGTATAGCTGATAATTGCGCGCTATATTTAACTGGTTTACCCAACTTGCTGGTTTAACACCACTAATCAATTGGAAGAGAATACCTCTGGCGTAGCAATTGTCCACCAGTTGTCTTCTTTCTTTATTGAAGCAAATAAAGTCTAAATGGTTATGGCTATCAAAGAACTCAATAGGCATACGGTATCCTTAAAAAAATCTGGTTAATAATAGATTTATAGATAGCATGACAAAGTTCGCAAGAGCGCCAATCAACTGCTAAATAATAATGACTTGAATACGCCATAGCTGGCAAGGATTCCACTTATTTCTCCCTCCAAGTAGCCAGCAAAGGATACTGCCAATGTGCTGCTCATATTGAAGTGTTTTTTCAATGGCAAAATTTATTAAATTAGTTGTTGCTGCATTCTTGGTAACTATGGTTAGTGGTTGCTCGATTATTCCTGAAATATCTCCCCAATATAGAAACTGTCTAATTGCGGGTGCTGTTGCTGGCGGAGCATATCAAGCTATAGATAATGATGGCGAAGGCGTTGGCTCAGGAGCAGCCAAAGGTGCTGCACTTACAGGGCTGTTGTGTGCCGTTGCTACTTACAGACCCGAGCCTAAGTTATCAGAACTGGATACCGACCTAGATGGTGTTTTTGACGATAAAGATGTTTGTCCAGAAACCCCGCAAATAGCTAAGGTCGATGATTCAGGTTGTGCGTTGGATACCGATAGTGATGGTGTGCCAGATTACCGAGATGATTGCCGAGGTACGATTTCTATTGCCAAGGTCAGTAGTCGAGGTTGTCCATTAGATAGTGATCAGGATCGAGTGCCGGATTATCGAGATGATTGCCCTCTGACCAAACGTGGTACACCAGTTAATAGTCGTGGCTGTCCGAGAGATAGCGACAACGATGGTGTGAAAGATTTGCAAGACCAATGCCCAAATACCGAAAGAGGTGTCAGGGTTGATAAAAAAGGTTGTGAATTGAAAGCAGTTTCATTGCAAACCTTTGTCGAGCCGTTACCTTGGATGTCACCGGTGTTGTTTGAAATTGACTCGGCAGCATTGGCAGATAAAACAGTGGAAAACCTCAATCGACTAGCTGACAAGTTGCAAGGTAGAAGTGATTACTTCCTGACAGTGATTGGTCATGCCGATGATACCGGTAGCGAGCAATACAACTTGGACTTGTCAGTTCGCCGGGCAGAAGCTGCAGAAACATTGTTAATCGAGTTGGGTGTACCAGCTTTCCGGATTCAAATTTCCGGTGAAGGTGAGCATAACCCTGCATCTGCTAACGATAACGAGCGAGGCCGTAAGTTTAACCGACGTGTTGAAGTTGAGGTTGAGTACGAGAGCAATTAAGCCAAAAAGAATTTGGCTCGCTTAAAGCCAAGTTAAGGCGATATAAGAAAACCCCGGTTTGAGTTCAGCTCAAGTCGGGGTTTTTTTTATATCGCATCAAGTCGTGACACATCAAGTCATGCCTCATCAAGATGCGCGCTCAGGGGTTCTGGGTGGCAAGTTGATTTGGTCATCAATTCCTTAGGTAACAAATATCAAAAATAATGACTCTAAACGATTAAAAACTGCTGCCAAATTAGCGGTAAGTTGCTCATATTGATTTGTTGTTTCGATGCGGCTCAGGGATGAATGATGCAGGTAACAGAAGTGAGTAAGTCCGAAGTAGTGATCGTGGGTAGCGGTATCGCAGGAATTGTTGCCGCATTGGAGCTGCTGGAGAACGATCAGCAATGCCAGATCACCATGATTGATCGGGATGAAGCTAAAAAAATGGGTGGCCTAGCCCGGTCTGCTTTTGGTGGCATGGCGTTGATTGATACGCCTGAGCAGCAGCGAATGAAAATAAAAGATTCACCAGATATCGCACTAAAAGATTGGCTGTCTTTTGCCGAATTTAGCGAAAGTGATTATTGGCCACGCCGCTGGGCTGAATTTTATGTTGAGCGATCACGTCGTGATGTCTACGACTGGATGAAGGCTAAAGGTATTCATTTTATCCCAGCGGTTAATTGGACAGAAAGAGGCGATTACACGCCCGGTAACTCTGTTCCTCGATACCATGTTATTTGGGGTACTAGCCAACATTTAGTTGAAACGCTGATTCAAAAGTTACAAAACCACCCCCAGCAACAACGATTGCAAATGTTGTTTCGCCATCGGCTAGATAGTTTGCAGGTTCAACAAGGAAAAGTGACGGGAATAAAGGGCTTTGATGAGCACAATCAGCGTGATTTTGAAATTACTTGTGATCGAGTGATTGTTGCTACTGGCGGTATAAACGGCAGTTTGGATCGTGTTCGCCGGGTGTGGAGCGATGCTATTTCACCTGTCCCTAGAGCAGGCAAGCTTTTAAATGGTTGCCACCCTTATTGCGATGGTCGAGGCCATGATGCGGTAACGGCGGTTGGCGGCAAGGTAACTCGCTTAGAACACATGTGGAATTATGCTGCGGGTGTCGCGCATACCGACCCAAAATTTTCTGAGCATGGTTTAAGTCTAATCCCTCCTAAAACGGCGTTATGGCTAGATAGTTCTGGAAAGAGAATTGGCCCTAAGCCGTTAATTACTGCTTTTGATACTCATGATTTGTGTAAGGCGATCGCCGAGCTTCCTGATCAATATAGTTGGCAGTTATTAAACCTTAAAATATGTGAAAAAGAATTAGCGGTATCGGGGGCGCAACATAACCCGAATATTCGCGATCGAAATATACTGGCATTTATTAAAGATATTCTGCTGGGTAATAAATGGTTAGCTAAAGAAATGATTGACCATTGTCCAGATTTTATTACTGGAAATAACTTAGCTGAACTGGTGGATAATATGAATCAGCTAACCGGTGAAGATAAAGTCAGGCTTTCTGATGTGCGTCATGCGGCTGAAGCATGGGACCATCAAATAAACTTGCCTGAAAAATTCCAAAATGATGAGCAGCTTAGGCGGATTAAACACTTGCGACAGTGGAAAGGCGATAAGCTGCGTACTTGTAAGAAACAGACCATTCTCGATCCAAAGGCTGGCCCACTCATAGCGATTCGCGAGCGAATTATCTCCAGAAAAAGTCTTGGCGGTATTCAAACCGACCTTGATAGTCAGGTGCTCAATATACAAGGGCAGCCCATAGAAGGTTTATACGCAGTTGGCGAAGCAGCAGGTTTTGGTGGTGGTGGTGCCAGTGGCAAGCGCTCATTGGAAGGTACTTTTTTATCGGGTTGTATTCTTACCGCCCGCCAAGCAGCTAAGCATATTGTAAATTCTGATTTATCTGAACGACCAATCAACCGACAAGTAAGTGCAGAGAAAGAACTGGCTGCCGAAATATAACGATTGGATGTAGGTTGTACTGAGCCTCCGGCGACGACCACATGGATGTGGAAGGTAGGGCGACGCAGGATGCCAAAGCCGAACTACAGCTTTTGGGGTTTTCCGTAAGTGCCGTGCAGACAATATGTCGATTACCAGAAAATAATTCTAGACATCAATTGACGGAATTAATTGTCTCATGGTCAAGTTGCAGTTCACGCCTACAGCTGCTCAGTGCAACAGCGATCAGGATGATTTTAATATTCTTCGGTTCTTAGATCAGACATGCAGGAAAAGATAATGATATTTCTGCTGTTTCTAATAAATAATAAAAAATCCAGGGGAAAATAATGAAAAAAACAGGCGCTTGGTTGGTTAGAGATGCACTGGAAAAGTTAAAAATAAAATTCACTTTCGGTATTCCCGGTGTTCATAATACCGAGCTTTATGACGAGCTGAATAAATCGACTTCGATAAAACCGATACTAGTCACCCACGAAGGCTGTGGTGCGTTTATGGCAGAGATTCAAGGCCGGTTGGCTGATGCTGAGTCGGGTCATATGAGCGCTATGGCTATTGTACCTGCCGCAGGAGCGGCTTATGCGTCAACCGGAATTGGCGAGGCATTTCTTGATGGTATTCCTATGCTGGTGATTGCCGCAGGAACACGTACCGATACCGGGCATAGCTATCAATTGCACCAGATGGATCAGGTGGCAATGATGAAACCAATTACCAAATTCGCGACCACCGTTGAAACGCTGGATCAAATTCAGCCGACACTTTATAAAGCGTGGCAAAAAGCATTGGAAGGTGAGCCAGGGCCAGTATTTGTAGAAATTCCGGTGAATTTATTATTGTTTGCCCGTGAAATTAAAGCTTTGCCGTCGGTGCCTGGTTTACCGAAAACGCCGGTAATTGATTTATCTGCAGTAGAGCGTGCAGCGACATTACTGCAAAAAGCTAAAAAACCTGGGCTATTTATTGGTTGGGGTGCGAAGGGCGCGGCAAAACAAGTTCAGCAGCTAGCAGAGCAATTAGGTATGCCTGTTGCAACCAGTTTGCAAGGCGCAGGTTGTTTTCCAGCGAACCATCCATTGCATGCCGGCTTTGCTATAGGCCAGCATGCGGTGCCAGCGTCAGAAAATGCTTTTGCTGATTGCGATTGCTTATTGGCAGTGGGAGTTAGGTTTGGTGAAATTGCTACCGGAAGTTTTGGTATGCAAGTACCAGATAACTTGATTCATATTGATATTAATAAAGAAGTGTTTAGCGCTAATTACCCAGCAAAAATTGCACTGCATGGTGATTCAGCAGAAGTATTGGATCAGTTACAAGCAAAAATTACCGTCAAGCCTACCGATTCAAGCAAGCTAGCAAAGCAAATCGCTAACGACAAAAAAGCTTATTTGAATGAATGGTTGGCGCATAAAAATACTAAAAATCGAGTTAATCCCGCACGGTTTTTTCAGCAATTGCGCAGCACAATAGATGATGATGCGTTAGTAGTTGCTGACGATGGCAATCATACTTTTTTAACTGCTGAATTAATGCCGATACACTGTGTGGGCGGTTTTATATCGCCAACTGATTTTAACTGTATGGGCTATTGTGTTCCAGCAGCGATTGGTGCCAAGTTGGCCCAGCCAAAAAGAACGGTTGTTGGTATTGTTGGAGATGGTTGTTTGATGATGACTGGTTTGGAGCTAGTCACTGCAGTAAAGCATCAGCTAGGCGTGATGCTGTTTATTTTTAATGATGGTGAACTGTCGCAAATATCCCAAGCACAACACTTACCCTATAACCGCAAAACCTGTACCACTTTACCTGAGGTAAATATGCAAGGCTTAGCGATTATGGCTGGTGCTGAATATATCTCGATAGAAAACGACGGCCAGCTTGCTGAAGCGATGGCCAAGGCCAAGCGGCTATCTGAAAGCGACAAGCCAGTATTGATCGATGTCAAAATCGACTACAGCAAGCAAACTCGGTTTACGAAAGGTATTTTAAAAACCAATCTAAAAAGAATTGAATTGGGCGATAAGGCAAGAATGATTTCTCGGGCGGTGGTTAGGAAAGTCACTGGTTGAGTTCAAGAAAGATAAATGGTTGACATTTAATTATTTTATTTTTTCCTCAAAAAAGATAGGCAAGAAAGGCTCTCACTTTTCTTGTCTTTTTTTTATTTCGGCTCAAGCGTAATTTTTGTAGTAATTAAATTGAACTTTTTGCGTAATGAGCAACAAAAAAAATAACAACACTTGCTCTCGGTCAGTGAATTCGTGAAAAGCTGTCCTGTACAGACCAATGGTACTTTTGTGAGTGTGTATTTCGGAATGTAATGTGATCTGCCTAGAGCGGTTATTGACGACTGCTTGTATTTCGGAGTTTATGCACAATGAAAGCTATCAAGTATGCAGCAGTAGCTGCACTGGCCATGGGTATGGCTGCACCAGCATCGGCTGATTATTTATATGGTTTTGGTGATGTATCTGTTAACTATTTAGATTGGTCTGATGGAACTGAAGCACGTTCTGGCCACCACAACGAGTTTGTATACCTGGAACTGGAAGGTGGTGCAGGTTTTACTTGGGGTGAAGTATACGGTTTCTTCGATATTGAAAATGCTCCTCGTGGTAATGAAGGTATCCGTACTGCATACAAAGGCACTATCGCATATAAAACTGGTTTAGCAGACTTACGCCTGTATGGTCAGCATTATGCATCTAATTCTGGTGGGTTTAACGCTAGTAACACCGTTGCTGGTGTTAGCTATAACCTGGGTGGCAATGGTTGGTTCTTTAACCCATTTATTGGTTTCCATCATACAGTTACCACCAGTGTATTTGGTGCGGCTGGTGCAACATTGGCTAATGTTGATGCTGGTGTAGTTGATGACCCTGCAACTCCATTCGACGAACGCGGTGCTCCTCTGGCTGGTAAGTTCAGTGGCTTGAATGGTGGTATGTTCGGTTGGGTTGGTATGTACAACTTCGAACTGGCAGGTCAGAAGTTTGCAGTTTCACAGTGGCATGAAACTGAATTCGGCCGCAAGGATGCATACAGTAAGGTTGCTGTAGGTGTGTCAACATCGGGCAAATTGACTAGTGAAAAGTCTCTGAGCCATCAGGGTGCAGTTGCTGCATGGTGGAATATTACGCCTCAGTTCGCTACTGGTGTTCAGTACCGCTACGCAGACAGCAAGCTGGGCGGTGACGGATACAAGAATGCTGCTATCTACACTGTTAAGTACAACTTCTAATTTGTACTTCTCAGTAAAAAAGGCCGCTTTTGCGGCCTTTTTTAATGCTTGTAGGAAATGTTCAGTTCAATATAGGCTGGTTTTTCTGGGAGCGCGGGCGGCTCGCCTGCAAAGTGCCGAAGGCACAAGAGTGATTCATTAAAATGCTATCGCATTTAAATGCAGGCAAGCTGCCTGCGCTCCCAGCGTGTCGGTCTTTACAGAAAAAAGGCCCCTTAAGCTTGCTGAGTGTATGCGCAGAAAAAAATTACAATCCCAGCTTCTCTGCCACAAAATCTGCATCTTTATCGCCACGACCACTTAAATTCACCAAAATATTAGTCGTTTTCGGCAAATATTTTGCCATGCGAGCAGCAGCTGCAACGGCATGGGCGCTTTCTAATGCGGGAATAATCCCTTCCAATCGAGAAAGTTTCATAAAGGCATCGAGGCATTCATCGTCGGTGGCGGTGGTGTATTCTACTCGGCCGATATCTTTCAGATAGCAGTGTTGCGGGCCAACGCCAGGATAATCTAACCCTGAAGCAATTGAATAAACTGGCAATGGCTGGCCATTTTCATCTTGCAGTAAATAAGATTTAAATCCATGTAAAGCACCGGGTTTTCCAAGCGTCATGGTTGCAGCATGATCCGGTGTATCTAAACCTTTGCCTGAAGGCTCAACGCCAATTATTTTAACGCTTTCGTCACTTAAAAATGCAGTGAACAAACCAATTGCGTTTGATCCGCCGCCAATACAAGCCATTGCATAATCTGGTAGGCGACCGGTGCGTTCAATCATTTGCTTGCGGGCTTCTTCGCCAATAATTTGTTGGAAGTCGCGCACCATTGCCGGGAAGGGGTGCGGGCCAACGACCGAGCCAATCGCATACAAATAATCTTGCGGATTGGTTAAATATTCTTCAAAGGCACTATCAACTGCATCTTTTAAAGTGCGGGTGCCGCGGTCAACCGAAATTAGTTTACAGCCCAGGATTTTTATTTTGACGACGTTGGGGTGTTCTTTGGCAATGTCAATTTCGCCCATGTGGATTTCACAGGGAATGCCGACAAGGGCGCAAGCTGCCGATAAAGCAACGCCATGTTGCCCGGCACCGGTTTCGGCGATTACTTTCTTTTTGCCCATATGCTTGGCTAGCAAGGCTTCGCCTAGGCAATGGTTAATTTTATGGGCGCCGGTATGGTTAAGATCTTCACGCTTAAGCCAAATTTGCGCGCCGCCTGCATCATCGCTGAGTCGTTTGGCGTGATAAACCGGACTGGGGCGACCGACATAATGCTTTAGTAAATCGCGTAGTTCTTCTTTAAAAACGTCGGTCTGACGGATTTCTTCATAGGCTAGAGTGATTTCATCGATCGCTTTTTGCAGCTCAGGTGGGATGATTGAGCCGCCGTATTCACCAAACATGCCGTTGTGGTCTGGCATCGGCAGAAAAGATTGATTCGACATTGTTATTGCTCTCTTTTAATGCTGATTTGTGGGGCTAGATTCTAGATTCGCATCAAGAGAAAACGAATGCAATCAGCAGTAACCGGATTTTAGTAGTTGGCTGAATCTAAAAATGCCTGAAGCTCGGTTAAGTGCTTCAGGCATTTTTATTGTTACTCAATAGTTAAGAAGGGTATTTTCAGCGATTAATGGCGACCAAACGTATTGAAGTAACTGTATCCAGGCGTCGCATCGAACAGATGCCAAGCATCGTCGAATCGAATTAGTGTCCAGATATGACCGTTAGTATCCGCCTGAGTTGCGGCGTAGCCAAGATAGCGGGCATAGCCTGTGAATAGTGAGGTGTAGCCCCAGCATGCAATGCCTACTCTTTTTTCATTGTTTACTTGCTTGTTGTGCAAAATTTTATTCATTACAAAAGTGGCAGTGCCTCGACCAGCGGCAGAGTTGTAGTAGACGTCATCATTATCCCCTTTGATGAAATCATAAAATGCGCGTAGTTTTTCATAAGCTGTTTTGCCCTGTAAATTTAAGCGCTGTTCCATGGAGTTGTAATAGCCAAGAATGCCTGGATCATAATGATTAGCAGAACTTGTTGGCATTCGGTAATAGGCTTCATCTGCGGTATTAAATAGAGTCCATTTTTTATCATCTGCATATGGATTAACTACATAGGTGCCCCGCCCCATTCTTAGCCAAACATGAAAACGATCATCGTAATGCGGGGTTGTTCCTTCTCTTTCTAACCCGCTTTGCGGTAGCGCTTGGCCCTCTAGCTCAAGTGTTGCTGGATTATCATCTGGATAATAAATAATTGGATATTGAGCAGGCTCTGGAACCTTGTCGTATTCAATAATTGCACCGCCATGCACTGTGACACGATCTTGCCCGGCGGTGATTAGCGTTTGCGTCCAGTCTTCTTGAATCAAGTCTGAAGTGGATGCGGGTAACGGGTGATGATTGTTGATTCTTAGTTGTGGAAATTCGGTTGGATTTCCTCTGGACAGACCTTGTGCTCGAGTAACATGTGTTGAATCAGTTTGCTCATTAAACTCAAAACTTAATGTCATTAAGCCTTCCGTTAGCGGAGTGTCAAAGAGCGAGCTGATATCAATTAAATGGGTTTTTCCTGCATCAGAATAACGAATTATTTTTGATACATAAGCTTTAGATGGCAAATTGTTCACCACATTTCTAATAATGAGCGGTGTGCCATCATCACGAATATCTTTCAGAGTTATTTGTAAAATAACCGAGCGGGCTACTTCATTCTGAGCGGGAATATCGAATAGAAGTATGCCGTTATTTAAATTGACATCTTGCCTTATATAAATTGAATCTTTTATTGCTGCAGGTAGCTGAACTGGTTCGATTATTGGAATGGTAGTTGATGGCGTTGCAGCTAGAGTGTCATCATTTATTGAGCGAATTTGTGTGTGATCTAAACTGAATGATGCGAAATAGTCGCCATCACTAATCATCGATATTTGATAAGTGTTGTCAGATGTTTTTACTAGCGCTAATAATTCTGCATTTTCCAACATTACAGCGCTATCGGGTAGCGTTTGAACTGGCTTAGAAAACTGCAAATTAATTGTTTGATTGATTTGCCGATTAAGGAAACTTGAGCTTGCATCGTGGCTAACAGTAAATGCGGCGCTATTATCCGCCTGATATTTCAGGATTAATTTTGGTGCTTTATCTGCGACTTCTTTTGAAGAGAAATCGACAAAAGAATCTCCGTCGTGTGCGCGTGACATAAAGAATGATATTGCTGATTTATCTGTGCGCAGTGTAGAGGTGATCAAATTAGAAACATCAATTCGGATAGTTGTGTTAGTGGTATTTTCGGCAATCGTATTGCTTATTTTTGGCCCAAAAAATGGAAGGCGAGTTTTTGATGAGCCAAATATGAATAAAGTAAACCAGTTTACACTTGCTTCATTCCAATTATTGGCAACACCATCAATAATTACTGGCACGTCGCCATGCTTTATTTTGGCTACATGTAGCTCTAAAAAAGCAGATATGAGTGGTTCTGAAGTTATGGGTGTGTCAAAGCGTAAAATACTTTGTTGGTAGCCATTGTATTGCTGGCTACTGATTCTAAGGCTGTTTTCGTTTCCGTATTTAAAATCTGTACTGTTTGTTAAATAGCTGTCTGCTACGGCAGTTAAAGCTTCGGTGCGTACTGTATTATCGACCAGTTTCTTACTAGGTTCGATAACAATTGTGGTTGAAAAATCGCTGGATTTTTGGCCGCTAGTGGCTCTTAAAGTCAAGCGATAATAACCGGCGTATTGTGGCATTCCGCTAATGCTTAAATTGTTAGCGTCATGATGAATTGAAAGCCCCTGCGGCAGAACACCTTGAATCATTTCAAATGAATCTGCATTGCCGTTATTAAGGCTGAAAGAAAAATCAACCGAGCTTTGCGCATCACCTTGATAAATCGTTCGCCCGCTTAATAAAAACTCGGCGTCACCTTGATTGCTTGGGTCGTTAGGGTAAATGTCAGCATTGTCGCCAATGCCATCACCATCGCTATCAACTGTTTCTGAAGCATCATTTGGAAATGCATCGGCATTATCGCCCATGCCGTCTTTATCTGAATCTGAAGTTTCTTTTGGATCGAATGGGAAGGCATCAGCGTTATCGCCAACACGATCGTTATCTGAATCTAGAGTTTCATTCGGATCATTTGGAAAGGCATCGGCGTTGTCGCCAACGCTATCGTTATCTGAATCCAGAGTTTCATTCGGATTATTTGGGAAGGCATCAGCATTGTCGCCAACACTATCTTTATCTGTGTCTTTAGTTTCAGAAGCATCTAATGGGAAAGCATCGGCATTGTCGCCAACGCTATCGTTATCTGAATCCAGAGTTTCAGATGGATCATTTGGAAAGGCATCGGCATTATCGCCCATGCCATCACCATCGCTATCAACTGTTTCTGAAGCATCATTTGGAAATGCATCGGCATTATCGCCAACACTATCTTTATCTGTGTCTTTAGTTTCAGAAGCATCTAATGGAAAAGCATCGGCATTATCGCCAACATTATCGTTATCTGAATCTAGAGTTTCTTTTGGATCGAATGGGAAGGCATCAGCGTTATCGCCAACATTATCTTTATCTGTGTCTTTAGTTTCTGAAGCATCATTTGGAAATGCATCGGCATTATCGCCCATGCCATCACCATCGCTATCAACTGTTTCTGAAGCATCATTTGGAAATGCATCGGCATTATCGCCAACACGATCGTTATCTGAATCTAGAGTTTCAGATGGATCATTTGGAAATGCATCGGCATTATCGCCAACACGATCGTTATCTGAATCTAGAGTTTCAGATGGATCATTTGGGAAGGCATCGGCGTTGTCGCCAACATTATCGTTATCTGAATCTAGAGTTTCTTTTGGATCTAATGGAAACGCATCGGCATTATCGCCCATGCCGTCTTTATCTGAATCTGAAGTTTCTTTTGGATCGAATGGGAAGGCATCGGCGTTATCGCCAACACTATCTTTATCTGTGTCTTTAGTTTCTGAAGCATTATTTGGAAACGCATCGGCATTATCGCCAACACTATCTTTATCTGAATCTAAAGTTTCTTTTGGATCGAATGGGAAGGCATCAGCGTTATCGCCAACATTATCTTTATCTGTGTCTTTAGTTTCTGAAGCATCATTTGGAAATGCATCGGCATTATCGCCCATGCCATCACCATCGCTATCAACTGTTTCTGAAGCATCATTTGGAAATGCATCGGCATTGTCGCCAACACGATCGTTATCTGAATCTAAAGTTTCATTCGGATCATTTGGGAAGGCATCGGCGTTGTCGCCAACACGATCGTTATCTGAATCTAGAGTTTCAGATGGATCATTTGGGAAGGCATCGGCGTTGTCGCCAACACGATCGTTATCTGAATCTAGAGTTTCAGATGGATCATTTGGGAAGGCATCAGCGTTATCACCAACACGATCGTTATCTGAATCTGAAGTTTCTTTTGGATCCAATGGGAAGGCATCAGCGTTGTCGCCAACATTATCGTTATCTGAATCTAGAGTTTCTTTTGGATCGAATGGGAAGGCATCAGCGTTATCGCCAACACGATCGTTATCTGTGTCTTTAGTTTCTGAAGCATCATTTGGAAATGCATCGGCATTATCGCCCATGCCATCACCATCGCTATCAACTGTTTCTGAAGCATCATTTGGAAATGCATCGGCATTATCGCCAACACGATCGTTATCTGAATCTAGAGTTTCATTCGGATCATTTGGGAATGCATCAGCATTGTCGCCAACGCTATCGTTATCTGAATCTAGAGTTTCATTCGGATCATTTGGGAAGGCATCAGCGTTATCGCCAACACGATCGTTATCTGAATCTAGAGTTTCATTCGGATCATTTGGAAATGCATCGGCATTGTCGCCCATGCCGTCTTTATCTGAATCTGAAGTTTCTTTTGGATCTAATGGGAATGCATCGGCGTTGTCGCCAACATTATCTTTATCTGTGTCTTTAGTTTCTGAAGCATCATTTGGAAATGCATCGGCATTATCGCCAACATTATCGTTATCTGAATCTAGAGTTTCTTTTGGGTCTAATGGAAACGCATCGGCATTATCGCCCACGCTATCGTTATCTGAATCTAGAGTTTCATTCGGATCATTTGGGAAGGCATCGGCATTATCGCCAACGCTATCTTTATCTGTGTCTTTAGTTTCTGAAGCATCATTTGGGAAGGCATCGGCATTATCGCCAACATTATCGTTATCTGAATCTAGAGTTTCTTTTGGATCTAATGGAAACGCATCGGCGTTATCGCCAACACGATCGTTATCTGTGTCTTTAGTTTCTGAAGCATCATTTGGAAATGCATCAGCGTTATCGCCAACACGATCGTTATCTGAATCTAGAGTTTCATTCGGATCATTTGGGAAGGCATCAGCATTGTCGCCAACACGATCGTTATCTGAATCTAGAGTTTCATTCGGATCATTTGGGAAGGCATCGGCATTGTCGCCCATGCCGTCTTTATCTGAATCTGAAATTTCTTTTGGATCTAATGGGAATGCATCAGCATTGTCGCCCATACCATCTTTATCTGTGTCTTTGGTTTCAGATGGGTTGTTTGGAAAGAGGTCTGAATTATCGCCAACACCATCTTTATCTGAATCTGAAGTTTCTTTTGGATCTAATGGGAATGCATCGGCATTGTCGCCCATACCATCTTTATCTGAATCTTTGGTTTCGGCCGGATTGTATGGGAAGGCATCTGCATTGTTGCCCACGCCATCGCCGTCTGTGTCGGTGGTTTCACTAGGGTCGTTTGGGAATGTGTCGAGATTGTCTGTTACGCCATCTGAATCCGAATCCGGTATGCCGACGTCTGGAACGCCATTAGGCGTTGGATCAGCGTTGTCGCCGGTACCGTCCTTATCAAGATCGGCAGTTTCAGTTGGGTCGTTAGGGAAGGCATCAGTATTGTCACCGACACCATCTTGGTCTGAGTCTTTTGTTTCGGCGGGGTTGTTGGGGAATTTGTCTGCATTGTCACCGGTGCCATCATTATCGGAATCGGCAGTTTCAGTTGGATCTTTGGGGAATCTATCGGCGTTGTCGCCGACACCATCGTCATCTGAATCTTTTGATTCAGCGGGGTTGTTGGGGAATCTATCGGCCCTATCACCTACGCCATCGTTATCGGAGTCTTTGGTTTCGCTTGGATCGAAAGGGAATGCGTCCAGCTCATCTCGAACGCCGTCGGAGTCACTATCTAAAATAACGGGTTTAGTGTCTTCCGATGTTGTGCTTTCAGGAGTGCTGCTTGAGCAGCCTGCGATGAAAAAAATAGCAAAGAATAACAATAACGCTCTAAAGCGAAGAGGTGTGATGGCCATGTAATGCTCTCTTTTAGCCACCGCGGTGACAAAAAATGATAGTTGCGCTAATGATGGAAACCATATCAATTAATGTGTCGCGTTAATGAGAGCGGGCTCGCATTTGATGTGAGGTGGGCGTGAATTTCTTGCTTAAATAGTTGTTTTGATCTACCGACAATAGAATGGTGCTGTGTGGTAGAAGGCAGGCTGTTTTGAAAAAAAACAGCCTCTTAGCTAGAGCTCGGATGTGTGTGCTTTTTCTACAGGCACGCCTTATGCAAAAGCTGCTGTATCAATCGAACCAAAAAACATTTGGCATGCGTGTTTAATTTTAATTGATGACCGATCGTGTATGGCTTGCTCAATAATGCTGGCGATATTTTCTATCTGCTGTTGTTCTGAAACGTCGCTAATCGTGATGGCTTTGGTTAATTGTTTAAAGGCTCTTTCGCTTAATACTGCTTGGTCTAAGCCATCGGGATTGTAATCACCGCTGTGGCGAATATAGCCTTCTTCAGCCAACCAGCTCATGGCAGAAAGTGCCGAGCGAAAACGTCGATCTTGTAAGCCAAATTCATCTAATACTGCCGGGCCAGTTAGGTCATCAACATATAAGTTGGCCTTGCAAGGGAAATTTCTAAATAAGGTCAGCAGAATAACGCTGATATCTTTGTAAAAATCATCGATATGAACATCGAGCATGTTGGTTTCTCAGTTGCTGGTGGAGCTGGTCAATTAATGGCTGTTCAGGATTGTTGCGGCTTAATAGCTGGCCATGGCAATCGCTGGTGAGCTGATGATCATCTAATCGATGTAAAAAGTCATCTATAAAGCTGCCAAAGCTATCGGCGAGTAAAGAAACTTCTTTTGAATGATGAAATAGCACTAGTATTTGGCCGACTGTGCCAAAGCCTGCCGGTGAAAAATCGATGGCTAATGATGCGCCAGATGACGGTTGCTTAGATGAAGCCTGTTTAGATGACTGAGCTGTTTTACTGTGATTGCCTGCAAACACTAGCCATTTTTCACTGCGAAGCGGTTGTTGGATTTGCTCTGGTGAGATGATTTGGTAATCCAAGTTACTCTGGCAGAAGAAATGTTGCTCCAAAGTTAGCCAATGCAAGCCCAACCATAAACCGGGTGTTCGTTTATGGTTTTGGCCACTACTGAATTTATGCAGGCGGCGATAGTCATTGGGTAGGCAGCAGCTCCATTGTTGTTCAAGCTGGTTGATTGTGTGATTGGATATAGGCGGTTGCAGGCTGTCTTGAATCTCTGGCGAGATTGCACTCAAGTATGATTGCAGTCTTTTCCAGCGAAGTCCGGCGTGCCAAGTTGCAGCAATTGATTCGAGCATCAGAACCTCAGTGGCTTTTTCGAGTCTTACATCCAACTTACTTCAAAATTCAGTTGTTAAATTTGAAGTGGCTTGAGTATCTATATGTTTTTCGTCTGAGGAATCGACCAATGAGTGATGAAAAAAACAATCAAGATGAAATCTTCCGTGCAAAATTAACCCCAGAACAGTACCATGTGTGCCGCGAAAAAGGCACGGAGAGGCCTTTTACTGGTCGCTACTGGAATGCGTTCGACGATGGTGTTTATCGGTGTATTTGCTGCAATGAACCGTTATTTAATGCCGATGAAAAGTTCGACGCAGGTTGCGGCTGGCCGAGTTTTACCGACTCTGTCGGAAATAGTCATCAGGAGCACACAGATTCTAGCCATGGTATGACGCGCACTGAGGTGACGTGTCGTAGTTGTGGTTCGCATCTGGGGCATGTATTCCCTGATGGCCCTGCACCCACTGGACGGCGTTTTTGCATAAACTCGGCTTCGCTTGATTTCGATCCCACAAATTCAGACACAGATAACTAGCAAGAATGAGGTGTTGAAGTGAGCCCGGAGTATGACCAGAAAGAAGCCTGTTTCAGCGATTGGAAACAGCGCGAAGAAATCGCCGAGCAAATGCTGCCTGTTATAGGCCGTTTGTATCGAGATAATGGTGTGGTAATCAACCTTTTTGGTCGTCGATTGGTCAATCAATCCACGATCGGCATTTTGAAAGCCCATCGTTTCGTTCGCCAAATTGCTGGTAGAGAACTGTCGGTTAAAGAGACCTTCCCAATTATTCAAGCAATGACCAAGCTGAACCTAGCTTCAGGTCGAGTGGATGTTGCACGGTTGGCGATTGCCTGGCAAGAGCAAGCCGAAGGTGATCTATTTGACTTCGTCAAGCAACAGCTAGAAGGGTTGAATACTGGCCGTCAAAATGTGCTCAAACAGCCACAAGATGTCGTGCTGTATGGCTTTGGTCGGATTGGCCGTTTGCTAGCAAGAATGCTGGTTGAGCGTTCAGGTGGTGGCGATAAGATGCGCTTGCGCGCCATTGTGGTGCGTAAAACCGGTGCAGAAGATGACCTAGCCAAGCGTGCCAGCTTGTTGCGTCGCGATTCAGTTCACGGCAGCTTCCAGGGCACCATTCTGATCGATGAAGAAAACAGTGCATTAATTTGCAATGGTAACTTCATCAAGCTTATCTATGCCGATGGACCGGATAAAATCGATTACACCGCGCATGGCATTGATAATGCGATTGTGGTGGATAACACAGGTATGTGGCGCGACAAAGAAGGCCTAGGCTTGCATTTGAAAAGCAAAGGCGTTTCTAAAGTATTGCTGACTGCGCCGGGTAAAGGAGATATCCCGAATGTAGTACATGGTATTAACCACAATGAGCTGGATTCTGATGAGAAGATTTTCTCGGCAGCTAGTTGTACTACCAATGCAATCGTGCCAATTCTTAAAGTATTAAACGACAATTACGGCATAAAGAATGGCCATGTCGAAACTTGCCATTCTTACACTAACGACCAGAACCTGATTGATAATTATCACAAGGGTTCTCGTCGCGGTCGTGCTGCTGCATTGAATATGGTTATCTCTGAAACGGGCGCAGCAAAAGCGGTCGCTAAAGTCTTACCACAATTAGCAGGCAAATTAACCGGAAACGCTATTCGGGTACCGACTCCCAATGTTTCATTGGCAATCCTTAACCTGAATTTTGATAAGGCAACAGACCGGGATTCATTGAACAATGAATTGCGTCAGGTAGCCCTTCATTCACCGCTTAAGGAGCAGATTGCTTATACCAATTCTCCTGAAGTAGTTTCGAGTGATTTTGTCGGTTTCCCAGCGGCAGGCATTGTCGATTCGTTAGCAACAATTGTTGATGGCGATCGGGCAGTGGTTTACGTCTGGTATGACAATGAATTTGGTTATAGCTGCCAAGTCATTCGGGTGATTCAGCAAATGGCAGGAATTGAGTTTCCTGAGTATCCGTTAGGCTAAATTTGCCGCGTTTTTTTTCGTAGTTTTTCGAAAGCGCTTCCACAAAGTTTGATGGAAGCGCATTTTGTTGATTTTGGTCAGCAAAACATCAATTCCTTTGCGTGAGTTGAGTCAAAAATCAGTGATTTAAATGAACTAACATTCAGTGGCGATTGAAAAAATTGCGCGGTGTTCGCAAAGGAAAGGGTTATATCTCAAGCTATATGGTCAAAGGGATTAGCTGACCGTATAATACGGGCGATTTTTGTCCCTACTTCTCGTTAAGTAGGGCAGTTAACAAAACAGGGTTTATCGGGCTAATTATGCATAAGATCAGCAAAGGCTTGGATCTGCCCATAAGTGGTAAACCGGACTTCAACCAGACAACTAGTCTGAATGTGAAGTCCGTTGCATTGCTTGGGGAAGATTATTTTGGCCTACGACCTACCATGCTTGTGCAGGTGGGTGATCAGGTCAAGCTAGGACAGCCGCTTTTCAGTGACAAGAAAAATCTGGGAGTTATTTTTACTGCTCCTGGCGCTGGTAAAGTAACGGCTATTAATCGTGGTGCCCGTCGAGCGCTGCAATCGGTGGTTATTGAACTGCAAGGTGATGAGGCAGAAAGCTTTGAAAGCTGGTCTGTTGATCAGCTGGCTACAATCGAAAGAGAGAAGGTTCAGCAGAACCTGATCAACTCCGGTTTGTGGACATCGCTGAGAACTCGCCCATACAGCAAGGTGCCATCTCCTGAATCTAAAGCATCAGCAATTTTCATCAACGCAATGGATACTAATCCATTAGCTGCCGATCCTGCACAAGTTCTGGCAGAACGCGCTGAAGATTTTGCACGTGGTGTGACGGTTCTGTCCCGGCTGACTGAAGGCAAGGTATTTGTATGCCATGAGGCCTCTCAGAAATTGTCAGTTTCTGGTAGCAATGTTTCTGTTGAAGCATTCTCTGGTCCTCATCCCGCTGGCCTAAGCGGCACTCACATTCATACATTGCAACCTGCCAGCAAGGAACGTCCTGTTTGGTCGGTGAATTATCAAGATGTGATTGCAATTGGTCATCTGTTTGTTACAGGCAAACTAGATACCTCGCGCCTGATTAGTCTTGCTGGTCCAATGGTTAAAAAGCCTGGCCTAGTGAAAACAAGAATTGGCGCTTCAATCGAAGAAATTACTGCTGGCGCGTTACAAGCTGGCGATGTTCGCGTGATTTCAGGTTCAGTCTTGGCAGGCGCTAAGGCGCATGGCCCGCTGGCTTATCTGGGTCGTTATGACCTGCAGATTTCAGTAATCGAAGAAGGTTACAAGCAGGAATTCATGGGCTGGGCTGTACCTGGTACCAAGAAGTTCTCAATGACCAATACTTTTGTTTCTGCATTAAAGCGTAAAGGCCTTAGCTTGCCATTTACTTCCAGCTTTAACGGCAGTAAACGAGCCATGGTGCCAATCGGCGTTTATGAAAAAGTGATGCCATTAGACTTGTTGCCTACTCAGTTGCTGCGTGCACTGGCAGTTGGTGATATGGAAAATGCTGAAGCTTTAGGCGCATTGGAACTGGCAGAAGAAGATCTGGGTCTATGTACCTATGTGTGCCCAGGTAAGTTCGATTTCGGACCGATCCTGCGTGCGAATTTGACTCAGATAGAGAAGGAAAGCTGATGAGCAAGTTAAACCAGTTTTTCAAAGACCTGGAACCGCACTTTGAAAAAGGCGGCAAGCACGAACGTTGGTTTGCTTTGTTTGAAGCAACTTATACGTTTTTTTATACGCCTCCTGCGGTCACCAAGCAAGGTGCTCATGTTCGTGATTCAGTTGACCTGAAGCGAATCATGATTTTCGTATGGCTGGCTGCTATGCCTGCTGCATTTGCAGGTATGTATTTCACAGGTTTGAATGCTAACGAAGCCATCATTCCTGGTACTGCGGCTCCGGATACTATCCGTGGCGCAATTATTGCCATGTTCGGCACAGACCCTAACAGCCTGATTGATAATGTGATGCATGGCGCTGTTTACTTCTTGCCGCTGTATCTGACGGTATTTCTGATCGGTGGTTTCTGGGAAGTACTGTTCTGTATGGTTCGTGGCCATGAAGTTAACGAAGGCTTCTTCGTTACCTCTATCTTGTTTGCTTTAACCCTGCCTGCAACAACCCCTCTGTGGTTAGCTGCGCTAGGCATCACTTTTGGTGTGGTGGTGGGTAAAGAAGTATTCGGTGGTACTGGTAAGAACTTCTTGAACCCGGCTTTAGTCGGTCGTGCATTCTTGTTCTTTGCTTACCCAGCTTATATGTCTGGCGATGCAGTGTGGATTCCAATTCAGGGCTGGGAAGTAATTGATAACTTCTCTGGCGCAACTGCTTTAGGTACCGCTTTCCTTGACGGTATGGCTGGTTTGCAAGCAAGCGGTTACACCTGGATGGATGCATTTATTGGCCACATCCCTGGTTCAATCGGTGAAACATCGACTCTGGCGATCTTAATTGGTGGTGCGTTCTTGGTGGTTACCGGAATTGCTTCTTGGAGAATTATCCTTGGTGTGATGCTGGGTATGGTTGCCACTACTTTGCTGTTCAACGCGATTGGCTCTGACACTAACCCAATGTTCGCGATGCCTTTCCATTGGCATTTGGTTCTGGGTGGTTTCGCTTTCGGTATGATCTACATGGCAACCGATCCAGTATCTGCTTCGATGACTAACACAGGTCGTTGGTGGTTTGGTGCTTTGATTGGCTTCATGGTGATTATGATCCGCGTTGTTAACCCGGCGTTCCCTGAGGGCATGATGCTGGCAATTTTGTTTGCCAACTTGTTTGCACCTCTGATTGACCATTTCGTGGTCAAGGCCAATATCAAGCGGAGGAAGCTGCGTCATGTCTAAACAGGACAGCACTCTGAAAACATTATCTGTTGCTCTTTTGGTCTGTTTGGTTTGTTCGGTAATCGTTGCTGGTGCGGCGGTTACTCTTAAACCAATCCAACAGATTAACAAGGTATTGGATAAAAAGCGTAATATTCTGGCAGCGGCAGGTTTGCTAAAGCCGGGAATGGGCATTGAAGATACATTTGCCCAAATCGATGTTCGTGTAATCGATATTCGTACTGGTGAATATGTTGAGAAAGACGTAAGCAAGTTTGATCAACGTAAAGCAGCTAAAGACCCATCGCTGAATATTGAACTAGATCGCACACTAGATACTGCACAGATTAAGCGCCAAGCTAAAAATGCTCTGGTGTATCTGGTTAAGCGTAATGCTGCTGGTGAGCTAGATCGCAATGGTGAGTTGGAGCAAGTGATTTTTCCAGTTCATGGCTACGGTTTGTGGTCAACCATGTATGGTTTTCTTGCTGTGAAGAA
This sequence comes from Pelagibaculum spongiae, assembly GCF_003097315.1. Lineage (NCBI taxonomy): Bacteria > Pseudomonadati > Pseudomonadota > Gammaproteobacteria > Oceanospirillales > Pelagibaculum > Pelagibaculum spongiae. The sequence goes on along the minus strand of NZ_QDDL01000003.1, from coordinate 362,189 downwards.
AGACCTCAATACAATTGTTGGTCTTGGCTTTTATGAGCATGGTGAAACTCCTGGTCTAGGCGGTGAAATTGATAACCCTCGTTGGCAGGCAAAGTGGCAAGGCAAGTATTTGCTGGACGGCACTGGTCAGGTCAAGTTCGACATCGTTAAAGGTGCGGTAGTGCCAGGAAATGCTGCAGAGCAATTCCAGGTAGATGGCCTTTCTGGTGCAACTCTGACCAGTAATGGTGTAGAGAACATGATCCTCTTCTGGTTGGGTGAAGAAGGTTTTGGCCCATACATCAGCAAGCATAAGGCGTAGGAGTAAAGACCATGTCCGATACAAAAGACGCCCTAACAAAACCGCTATTGCGTAACAATCCAATTGCGTTGCAGATGTTGGGTGTATGTTCTGCACTGGCAGTGACCACTTCGATGTCGACCGCATTTGTAATGTGTATCGCATTGACTGCAGTAACCGCTTTATCGAATACCTTTATCTCGATGATTCGTCATCAGATCCCAAGCAGTATTCGAATTATTGTTCAGATGACCATTATCGCTTCTTTGGTAATTGTGGTGGACCAAGTGCTCAAGGCTTATGCCTATGAGATTTCCAAGCAGCTATCGGTATTTGTTGGTTTGATTATTACCAACTGTATCGTTATGGGTCGTGCAGAAGCTTTTGCGATGTCTAACAACGTCAAAGACAGTTTCTTCGACGGTTTGGGCAACGGTTTAGGTTACAGCATCATCTTGATGGTTGTTGCTTTCTTCCGTGAACTGTTTGGTACTGGCAAGTTATTCGGTGAGAGTATTTTCCCTCTGATTACCGAAGGCGGCTGGTATGAGCCAAACGGAATGATGGTTCTGGCACCCAGTGCTTTCTTCCTGATTGGTTTCTTTATCTGGGTTGTTCGTCAGTGGGACAAGAGTCAGGTAGAACAAGATCCGGTTAACTGCGCTAAAGACGCTGTAGGGGAGGGTCACTAATGGAAGAGTATATCTCACTATTTGTTCGCTCTATTTTCATCGAAAATATGGCGTTATCGTTCTTCCTAGGAATGTGTACTTTCCTGGCAGTTTCGAAAAAAGTAGATACGGCAATTGGCTTGGGTATTGCGGTAGTTGTCGTGCAGACCTTAACAGTTCCTGTCAACAACTTGCTGTATACCTTCCTGTTAAAAGAAGGCGCATTGGCCTGGGCAGGCTTTCCAGAAGTTGACCTGAGCTTTTTAGGTTTGATCTGTTATATCGGTGTTATTGCAGCGCTGGTTCAGATTATGGAAATGTTCCTAGATCGCTATGTACCTGCTTTGTACAACGCACTGGGTATCTTCCTGCCACTAATCACAGTTAACTGCGCCATTATGGGTGGTTCATTGTTCATGGTTGAGCGTGACTACAACTTTGGCCAAAGCATAGTGTTCGGTGCAGGTTCTGGTATTGGTTGGGCGTTAGCAATTGTTGCTCTGGCCGGTATCCGTGAAAAGATGAAGTACAGCGATGTGCCAGATGGTTTGAAAGGTTTGGGTATTACTTTCATTACAGTTGGCTTATGTGCGCTGGGCTTTATGTCCTTCTCTGGCGTGCAGCTGTAAAACAGGAGCGATTTAAATGCTGGAAATATCTCTCGGCGTAATCATGTTTACAGCGATCGTGCTGGCATTGGTTTTGGTTATCCTGTTTGCCAAATCTAAGCTGGTACCTAGCGGTGACATCACCATCATGGTGAACGGCGAAACTGAAGTTAAAGTACCTGCTGGTGGCAAGCTGCTAGGCGCTATGGCTGAAGGCGGTATTGTTATCCCTTCTGCATGTGGCGGCGGCGGTACCTGTGGTCAGTGTACGGTAACAGTAAAATCTGGTGGCGGTGATTTACTACCAACGGAAGAAAGCCATATCACCAAGGGTGAAGCTAAGCGCGGCACTCGTCTGTCTTGTCAGGTAGCTGTTAAGACTGATATGGAAGTAGAAGTACCAGAAGAAGTCTTTGGCTGTAAGTCCTGGGAATGTGAAGTTGAGTCCAACTACAACGTTGCAACTTTCATTAAGGAATTCAAGCTGAAGCTGCCTGAAGGTGAAGATGTTGACTTCCGTGCTGGTGGTTATGTGCAGATCGATGCACCGGCTCACCATATAAAGTACAAAGACTTTATCATTGAGGAAGAGTATCGCGAGGATTGGGATAAGTTCGATATTTGGCAGTATGAGTCCAAAGTTGATGAGCTGACTACCCGTGCATACTCCATGGCAAGTTGCCCTCAAGAGAAAGGTATCATCATGCTCAACGTGCGGATTGCAACACCTCCGCCACGTGCGCCTGCAGGTACACCTCCTGGGAAGATGTCTTCTTACATATTTTCGCAAAAGCCTGGTGACAAGGTCACGATCTCTGGTCCATTTGGTGAGTTCTTTGCCCGCGAAACTGACAATGAAATGGTATTCGTTGGTGGTGGTGCAGGTATGGCACCAATGCGTTCACATATCTTTGATCAGTTGAATCGCCTTAACTCCAAGCGCACCATGACTTTCTGGTATGGCGCTCGTTCTAAGCGTGAAATGTTCTATGTAGAAGATTTCGACAAGCTGCAAGAAGAGAATGATAACTTCAAGTGGCATGTCGCACTGTCTGATCCGCTTCCTGACGATAATTGGGATGGTCATACTGGATTCATTCATAATGTGTTGTTGGAAAATTATCTGAAAGATCACGCGGCTCCAGAAGATTGTGAATACTATCTTTGTGGGCCTCCAGTGATGAATGATGCTGTGATTAACATGCTGCACGATATGGGCGTGGAAGATGACAATATCCTGCTGGACGATTTTGGATGATAAAAAATAGCAATTTTGCTATTCACAAAAGCCCCCATTGGGGGCTTTTGCGGTTAATAGCCCTTTTTACAATTACGGTTTTTGTCGCGGCTTGTTCTGAGCCACAACCACGTGTCGCCAGCATTTCAGGCCCAACAATGGGCACCCGCTATAACGTTAAGCTGGTAGAAGTAGCAGATCTCGATTTGGATAAGGTTAAATCGGCGCTGGAGCAATCGCTGCGTGATTTGAACCAGAGCATGTCGACTTATATTCCAGTTTCTGAACTGTCTTTGTTAAATAAAGGCCAAGCGGGAACGGTAAAAGCCAGTGAGCAATTACTGACAGTTTTGGCGCAAGCCAAGCGAATCAATAAACTCAGTGGCGGCGTATTTGATATTACGGTTGGCCCATTGGTGAATGCTTGGGGCTTTGGTCCAGATCCTCGAACCAATAAAGCACCCGCCGACGCGCTGTTACAACAACTGAAATCAAATATTGGTAGTGATCACTTTCAATTGGATTTAACCGCCAAAACAGTCACTCGCGACAGTGCTGATTTGTATATGGATCTATCTGCGATTGCTAAAGGTTATGCAGTTGATCAACTGGCTGAAGTGCTCGATCAAAATGGCATAAAGTCTTACCTAGTTGAGATTGGCGGCGAAGTGAAGACTCGCTCGAAAAAACCAGATGGACAACCTTGGCGAATTGCAGTTGAGCGACCTACCGAAGGTGCTCAGCAAATTCAGCGAGTGATTGTGCTAGAAGATATTGGTATTGCGACTTCAGGCGATTATCGTAATTACTTTGAGCAAGATGGCGTGCGTTATTCGCATACGATTGACCCGAGAACCGGTTATCCGATTAATCACAATTTGGCTTCAGTCTCGGTTTTGAGCAAAAGTGTGATGGAAGCCGATGCCATGGCAACGGCATTAATGGTGATGGGCCCGGTTGAAGGAATGAAATTGGCAGAAAAAATGAAACTGCCGGTGCTTATGCTGGTCAAGGAGAATGAGAGTTTTAAAGAAATTGCTTCTTCAGCTTTCAATCCTTGGATGAAAAAAGAGCAGAAAAAATAATGTATATATTTTTAATTACTTTTGTTGCGCTGTTATTGGTTGTGTTGATGATGTCAGTCGGCTGGATTTTCTCTAAAAAGAAAATCAGTGGTAGCTGTGGTGGTATTGGAGCACTAGGTATGGATAAAGCTTGTGATTGTGAAGAAGTTTGTGACGACCATAAACTTTATCAAATCGAAGAGCCAGATTCTGCCGCTAAGTAAAATAGCCGTAATAGCCCAATTTTGTGACTGACATGAATGACTGTGTCGGTCTGACGGGTTGGTGAAACTAAGCAACCGTTAGGTATTGGTGATGTCTCTTGCTGGTATCTGATCGAGCCGAAGGGCAATGCTGATTTATTAGCTGCAAATTGCATCATTGAATCTTTCTAGTGCTAATTGGCTGGGAGTGCATTGCTTGAAATTTTCGCTGCCCGTTTCATACCACTCAAGGGGAGAGAGCGTATGGAACATTTCAAATATGATGTAGCAGTTATCGGAACCGGCCCTGGCGGCGAAGGCGCTGCTATGAAAGCTGCTAAGGAAGGCAAGCGGGTCGCTGTAATTGAAAAGCATCGGATTGGTGGTGGTTGCACCCATTGGGGGACCATTCCATCTAAAGCACTGCGCCATAGCGTGAGTCGCTTAATTGAATATAAAAGCGCGCCTTTATTTCGTGAAAAAGGCGGCAATATCAGTTTTAGCTTTCCAGAAATCCTACGTGCTGCCGAATCGGTTATTGAACGCCAAGTAAAATTGCGTAGTGGTTTTTATCAGTACAATAATATTGATTTAATTGAAGGCACCGCAACTTTCACCGGCCCTAATCAATTAACGATTGCCCAACCTAACGGTGCAAATGAAGTAATTGAGGCCAATGACTTTGTATTAGCAACCGGTTCTCGGCCTTATCAACCTGACGATATCGATTTTAACCACCCGCGTGTTTATGACAGCGATAAAATCCTCACGCTAGGTTATACGCCGCGTCGAGTAATTGTTTATGGCGCAGGTGTTATCGGTACTGAATATGCCTCGATATTTCGTGGTTTAGGGGTCAAAGTTGATCTGATTAATAACCGTGATCGCTTGTTGTCATTTCTTGATGATGAAATTTCTGATGCTTTAAGTTATCACCTGAGAATTAGCGGTGTTGTGGTTCGTCATAATGAAACCTACGACAAAGTAATTGGTGGTGATGACGGTGTTGAACTGCATTTAAAGTCTGGTAAAAAGCTAAAGGCAGATATTTTCTTGTTTGCTAACGGCCGTACTGGCAATACCCAAAATATGGGTTTGGAAGATATCGGTTTGCATCCAGATCGTCGAGGTCAGTTAAAAGTTGACCAGGACTACCGAACCGAATTGCCGCATATTCATGCGGTGGGCGATATTATTGGTTATCCGAGTTTGGCATCTGCGGCATATGACCAGGGCCGTTTTGCCGCCAGCGCGATTATTGAAGGGCAATGTCATCACCAGTTAGTGGAAGATATTCCTACCGGTATTTACACTATTCCGGAAATTAGCTCAGTGGGTCGCTCAGAGAGTGAATTAACCGATGCACAAATCCCTTACGAAGTTGGTCATGCTTTTTTCAAAGATTTAGCCAGAGCGCAAATTGCCGGGCAAACCGTTGGCATGCTAAAACTGCTGTTCAATCGTGATACTAAAGAAATTTTAGGGATTCATTGCTTTGGTGAACGTGCGGCAGAAATTGTTCACATCGGCCAAGCAATTATGTGTCAGAAAGATGGTGGTAACTCTTTGGACTATTTCGTAAATACCACGTTTAACTATCCGACTATGGCAGAAGCTTATCGAGTGGCAGCATTGAACGGATTAAATCGATTATTTTGATTGGTTGTTCTTAAATTGAAATAAAAGAGCCGGATTAATATCCGGCTTTTTTTTATTTTAATTTCCTAAAATTACCCAGCGAGCATTGCCATAATCTCCGATAATTAACTTGTCGCCTACAAAACTACATAAAGAAGCATCATCAAAAAGTGTTTCTGATTCCGTTAAAGCCATGCTGGCAGGTTGCATATTTTGAGTAGGAAACTGATTCCAAATTAGAATGCGGTTATTGCCACTGTCGCCTAGGCAAATCTGAGTGCCGTTGGAATGAATATATTCATAGTTCTGTTTAAACACGCTTAAATCAGGGTTGGTATCAGTTAAGCCATCTTGATTGACATCATTGGGTGCATCGTTAATAAAGTTATTTTGTCCCAGTACTAAATCTGCAGGTGCAAAGTTAGCTGTTGGGAAAGTATTCCAAATTAAAACTCGGGAATTATCTGAATCGGCAGCAATAATCCGAGTTCCGTCGCTCCAAACACTGGTTGGGTTATCAAGCGTTCTGGCAGACGGTGTGGCATCTTTGGTATCATTTTGGTCGTCATCATTTTCAGTGCAATGGGTAAAATCAGATTGCCCTAACACTAAATCTGCTGGCTGATTATTTTCAGTGATGGGTAGATTCCAAATCATAATTCGAGCATTTTGCCTATCGGCTGACAGCAAATAATCTTCTGTAACTGAAATATCAGTAGTATTAGACAAGGCACTGGCGCTACAGCCTGGGCCACCCAAAACAAAATCAGGCTCCAATGTTGCGTTAGATGTTGGAGCAGTGTTGTAGACAAGGATGTCTCCGCCTTGATAACTGCTCTCAATAAAGAATTGGCTGCTATTACTTTCAATTGAATTGGGTCGTAGAGTTTGGTCGCCTTTTAAAATGAAAGCGGGCGTGGGATTGTTGGTTTTCGGTATTCCAGTAAACCCCAGAATTGCATTGTTGTCGTAGCTGGTAAGGTAAAAGATACCATTATGCAGTAATGGTCGGCCATAGGGTTCCTCTAGCTCGGGGTATAGTAAAGAAGGCTCGTTGATTTGGGTGATTGAAATGCCAACCTGGCCAGGCTGAAAATTAACTGTACCGGGAGTTGAGGTTTGAGTATTGTCTGAGTCGCTTGAGCATCCAATGAGTCCAATGGATAATAGCAAGGGTAATATTGTGGTAAAGCGCTTCATTCTTTCCCCTAAATCGTTAGCTATAAAAACCGATCAAATTAGTTTGAGCAATAAGTAGAATAAAAAATACGTGAAAAACACCAGCTCTGTATTTCAATAGTCTAACTCTTTTATTGATAAGTTGCATTATAAGTGGGCGTCTGTCTCTGTCGCAGGCGTTCTAAATTCAAAATCGGTAGCGGCGTTCCTGACAATGACTTTTATTATGTCTTGAAATTGTCTGGAAAGTCGAAAGCATTTTTCTCGTATGCTCGCTAAGATTGGCGTATGAGGTATTAGAGGGTGGTATTAAATAATACTCCTATTTATCTCCGAATATTTGAGTGGATTTTAGAGCCTTGCTCTCGCTGCGTCGTGATATCCGCCTTCCTTAACGAGCATGGCGGAGTAGCTGGTTCGCTATGATGCTAGCCACTCACGCCGGGCAGTCATTCAAGACAGAAAATGCACGGATGGACGGATTAGAGCGATTCAGGCGGCAAATGTTCTAGATGTTTGTTTTGCATTTCCTTAATCTATGGAGGTCATGCCAAAGCCGAGAAACCAGAATCTATGTGCCAAGAACGGTAGCTTTAAATCAAAAGAATGCTTCAGAGTATAAAAAATAAACATAGGTGTTATTTAAAAATTATGCGCCCAGTTAGTGGAGAGATATTGCTAGGGTTTAGAGCAGAAATATTATTTCTGCTCCAAAATATATTTAATGTTAACTACTGTTGACTAGTGATATCAAATATTAACCATCGTTCATTGCCAAGATCATTTATTATAAGTTTGTTTTCAACAAAGCTACATGCGACAGGTCCTGAAAAAGGGATTCTGGATTGAGTTATCTCAATGTCAGCTGTTTGCATAATGTTAGTTGGGAATTGCTCCCACAGTAATACTCGATTGTTGAATCTATCTGTTAAACACAGTTGGCTGCCGTCGGAATGTAGCCTCGATGAATGAGCGACATTGTGTTTATTTATATTGAATGTACTTAAATTAGTCGTGAGATCTGAGATGCCATCCTGATCGGCATCATTGGCAGCGCTATTAGTAAAATTACTCTGTCCTAATACAAGATCTGCAGGCTGAAAGCTAGAAACTGGAAAGCTATTCCATATTAATGCTCTGTTATTGTTTGAGTCGAGAACAGCAATACGATTGCCATCGCTCCAAACACTTGTCGGGTTACTTAGTGTTCTCTGTGACGGTGTACTGTCAGCGATATCATTTTGGTCGTCATCGTTTTCTTGGCAATTATTTAAATTAGATTGCCCCAATACCATGTTTGCAGGTTGTTGATTTTGAGTGATAGGCAAATTCCAAATGATGATGCGATTGCTATTCTGGTCTGCAGCTAACAAGTGGTCTTCAGTTACAGAAATGTCTCCAACGAAACGTTGAGTACCATTGCTGCAGGAAGGAATAGTCAGGCTATAATATTCTGGCGATAAATTGTCGATCGTTAGTTTAGCGTTATATACAATAATATCCCGATTATTAGAACTACGACTAGTAAGGAAAAATTGCGAACTATTATTACGAATAGTTTGCACGCTGGAAAGTTCGGTATTATCTAGTACGAAACTAGGTGTCGGGTTGTTTTCTGTCGGGATACCATTAAAGCCAAAAACAACGTTTTCTGCATCATTCGGTAAATAAAATATACCGTTGTGAAATAACGGAGTGCTAAACACGTCATATAAAAAAGGATCAATGCTAGAGCTATCGGGGAGGTTGACTCTATCTATTGCTAAGGCTTCTGATTCGAATGAATTAGTGCCGCAAGATGCAAGTAGTCCTGCAGATAGCAATAGTGATGCAGCCCGCATGGCTTTTATTTTAAGCATATTAAGTGGTAACCCGTCAGTTTATAAAGTTAAATATTGCAAGCGGTTTGCAAATATTAGAACTGTCGATTGTAAATGTGTTTTTTGTTATTTTACATAGTTGACGATTGAATGGCGTTTTTTGGAAAAGGAATGGTTTTTTATAACATATAGTCTGTTTTAGCGATTGTTTAGATAGATTGTGCTCAATATAAGCGGGTGGATATAAAAAACCTGATTGTGACAAGTGATCGTTTTTTGTTAATTGTTAATTATTATGTGAAGATGTATTGGTTGTTTTACTAAGTTTTTCAAATAATAATATTGAAAATAAATATACGATCTATTGGTCTTCAGCTGTAAAGATAATTGTAGCGGAGGGTTTAGTAGATAGTTCAGCTGCTGACTGCTGCTTTGATGGTAACAGTAGGCGGGTTGTGACACTAAATATTATTAGGGTTTCAGTAGGGTGTCGAGCAGAGAAAACATCAAAATAAGAACTAACATTGAAATGTTAGTTCTTATTTTGATGTGTGTTAAAGCGGTGCAGAATAACCAATATTAAATGCAAATTTTCTTGGCAGAGAGCTGTCGTCGATTTCTACAGTATCTAAAGCAAAGGCCATATCCGCGGTAAATCCACCAAACCAAGTTGCACCGACACCGATAGTAGTCAGCTTTTCGCCTTCCAAATCTTTTTCTGCGCCCAGCCGAACGTTAGGTAACCAAGCTGTTTGCGGACGGTACATGGCGGCAAACTGTAATAATTGCTGCTCTTGTCCAAAGATGGTGGTGTGGTCGGTGACATCCATATAAGAAGTCAAAGTAAAGCTGTGATCGACGGACTCAAATGATGCTTCAACCGAAAATGAACGATCTAATGTGTATTCACTAGACGTTGGTGCGGCTGTTAATACAGCTGTATCGCTATAATTTAGTGTACCAAATTCAAATTTTGGTTCGTTGATATTGTAAATAGTCGCGCCCAATGTCAGGCCTTCGGTTTTCCAAAGTAGGCCTAAGTCAAAAGAGGGCTTAGTATTGCTCTCTAGGTTTTCATCGGCATTGTCTAAAATGTCACCCACCGAATCCATATCGCGGAGTGCAATTAGCTGACGACTTAATTGTAAATTGTGAATGTTAGCACGCAAACCACCGTAAAGTTCGCTGGATTTAAAATCGAATAAAGTACGGCTATAACCAAACGTTGCTCGGGTGTGTAAGGCACCAACTAAATAAGCAGCGGCATCTTCAGTTAAAATGTTGCTTGGGTTATTGCCGACGGTGTTGTCATCGTCAATTACCGATAAATGTGCGCCGCTGTCAAAGGAAATATCAAATACCAAAACGCCATCTAGCAAATCGTTTTTTACCACAACAGGCAACAATGGTATTGAAGAACCAAAACTCATATTGATATAGCCATCTTTGGCTAAACGAGTGATCGTTGAATCTAGCTTAGCAACAACTGCCGGATCTGATGAATCCAACCCATCAAGCACATCATCTAGATCATCTTCAAAGTTATCAATTTGACCGACTTCAGTTTGAAAGCCTGCGGAACCCCAAATAGCCATTCTGAAACTGTTTTCAGGCGTTAGCATAATACTGGCAGAAGCTGGGTTATAAATAGAAGCAGTCAGAATATTATCTGGCGTGGACGCGCCGCCTTGAGTCAGCAGAGCTCCTGGTTTGTGGATTAACGGATAGGCCTGAGCCGATAAAGACAGGCAAAGAGAGCCTAGTAATACCAATTTTTTCATAACTGCTCCTTGTTTTGCTATTTGCAAATATCAGCAATATTATGCCGATATTTGTTTAATTCCCGATAAACTAATCACGCTTTACCCGTGCTGCTTTGCGACTTGGATCAATGAAGGATGACAAATCGTTAGGATAAGGCAAGTTGCACAACTGACTGGTTAAAATTTCTGCCACCAGCGGCGCGGTTACCAAGCCCCGTGCACCATGACCAGTGTTGATCCATAGGCCAGGTTTTAGCGCGCCAGCAATCGGTGTGTAATCTGGGACGGTGGCACGAATTCCTGAAGTTGCGGAGATTAATTCAGGCTTCAATTGATCATACTCTTCTGGCAGTAATTGTTGCAAAGCTGCAATGTTTTGCTGATCTTGCTGTGAATCCACCTCAGTATTTAATTCACCGCGATTGAATGTTGCGCCAATACAATATTGGTCGCTGGTGCCGGGGATTTTTGCAATGTAGCTTTTGCCACAAATGGCTGGGTGAGAAATTGTTTTATTAGATTTAATTTGACTAACTTGGCCTTGCAGTGGGCGCGTTAATAAACCATCGAATTGCTCGGGTAACTGATGCAAATGACCTGGACAAAAAATCACGTTATTTGCTTGTCCAACCAATAGCCGCTGCTGATCAAATAATTTCCAGAACTGATTGTGCTGCTCAAGATGCGCAACGTTAACACCAGTTTTTAACTCAATAGACGGGTGATCAATTAGTAAATGGCAGATTTTAGCCGGTGCGCAAATACCTGCTTGGTCGATGATTAAACTCGATGCTTGAGCGTTAGTTTGATTGGCTGTTGCCGGTATCAATTGAGCGACTAGATTTAGCGCAGGTCTTTTTTGCAGCATGCTGGCCAGTCGATTATCACTATGCTTTCCAGGTTGCTCGACAATGCCGCAAGGGTTCCATATTGGTTGATCAGAAGTCTGACTCAGTTGTTCAATTCGGCGCAATGAATAGAAGTAGCCAATATTATGAAAGATTTCTCGCTTGCTTGGCTGCAAATGTAGCAAAGGCTTGAGTAGACCGGCCGGGTTACCAGAAGCACCTAAAGCGACTTGCGAGTTTTGCTCTAACAAAATAACTCGCTGGCCATGTTCGGCTAAGCGCCTAGCAAGGTGACAGCCAGCTAAACCAGCGCCTACAACAATGATTGGTTGTTCGACGGGTTGTTCTGTAAGTGAGTTTGCAGCTACTTCGGCAATGTCGCTATTGGTCGTTTTGCAAAACTGTCCAGCAGCGGTTCCCTGCTTTGCTGCAAAACCGATTTCAGCTAGCTGATGGCAAATAGATGAAGTGAAATGAGAGCTGGCTAGAGTCGTTTGCTGATGGGAACAGTTGGCAATCGCTTGAAAGAGTTCGCCTTGCCAAATTTGTGGATTTTTGTTTGGAGAGAATCCATCGAGATACCAAGCATCGACGCTGGCGTTCATGTTCTGCCACATCTCGCTGGCATCGCCTAAGAGTAGATCGAGTGTTATCCCATCTTCAAAATGCATTCGATGAAAGCCAGCCCAGGCTCTTGGCCATTGCTTTAGCAGTTGCTTGGTAAAGGGTGCTAATTCTGACCAAGGGGCGAGTGCCGCTTGAAGGTCGGCTCGACTCAGTGGAAATTGTTCCGCCGAAATATAATGCAAGCGTTCGCTATTTTGGCGATTTCTTTTCCATTCAAGCCAGCTACTTAGAAAATTTAATCCAGCCCCAAAGCCCGTTTCGCCAATCACAAAATTCTGACCGTGCCAGCGCTTGGGTAACTGGTTGCCTTGGAGGAACATTGCGCGATGGTCTTTGAGTCCGTTTTTACTGTGGTAGTAAACCTCACCGAACTGAGATGAAGATGGACCTTGACTATTTTTCCAATGGAGATCGCCGTGCTGCATTGATAAGAATCTGGCTGGTAAAAAGTAGCCTGAATTCTAGCAGACTGGGCTATAGATGGTCAGTTGAGGACAAGTTATAAATATGCCTTTGATTTGGTTATATAAGAATTCAATGGTCAATCAACCAAAGCTAGCTTGACAGGCTATAGAGCAGCTTATAGTCTGGTCGACATGAATAGATTTGTAACTTTCCTTATTAGCGTCTTAATAGTCGTGGTCGTCCTACCGGATAGGCGAGCGGCTATCTGCTATTGCTAAGGCAAAAAGTTCAGAAAAACCCGCTCGCCCAACCAGGCCGGCGGGTTTTTTTATGCAATTTACCAAGTGCACAACCTAATAATTCAGATAAAATGCTGGCAAAACGAACAAATTAAGAAGGGTGTTCAATAAATGAAAATGACAGGTGCCCATGCGATTTGTGAATCGCTGATCAGTGAAGGCGTTGAGATTATCTTCGGATATCCCGGCGGCGCCATTATGCCAACCTACGATGCGCTATATGATGTTCGTGACCGGCTAAAGCATGTGTTGGTTCGACATGAACAAGGCGCGGGCCATGCTGCTCAAGGTTATGCGCGAGCAACCGGAAAAGTCGGTGTTGCACTGGCGACCTCAGGCCCAGGTTCTACTAATTTAGTCACGGCGATGATGGATGCCACCATGGATTCAACGCCGATTGTTTGTATTACCGGCCAGGTTGCTTCGCATCTTTTGGGGACAGATGCATTTCAGGAATCAGACATCATGGGCATGAGTATTCCTGCCACCAAGTGGTGTACTCAGGTTTCTGATCCAGCTGAAATTCCTGCGGTATTGGCCAAGGCATTTCATATTGCACAAGATGGCCGACCAGGCCCGGTATTAGTTGATATCACTAAAGATGCTCAAATATCAGAAATGGACTTCAGCTATCAACACCATATTGAAACCATTGATACCAGCAAGCTATACCCACACAAATATCAAGATCTTAGCCAGCTTGAATTAGCCGCTGAATTGCTAAACAACGCTAAAAAGCCATTTATGTTATTAGGCCATGGTGTTCTGATTTCTCAGGCCGAAAAGCAAGCAGTTGAATTAGCAGACAAATCTGGTATTCCAACGGCATGTACCTTGCTAGGCTTATCGGCCATGGCACCAGACCATGAATTATATGTTGGCATGCCAGGTATGCACGGTAATTATGGTGCCAACCTGCTAACCAATGAAGCCGATGTGATCATCGCGATAGGTATGCGCTTTGATGACCGAATCACCGGTCGCCTGGATCAATATGGTAGCAAGGCCAAATTTATTCATATCGATATTGACCCATCGGAAATGAACAAAAATGTGCTTAATACTGCATCGATTGTTGCTGATGCCGGTGTTGCACTGGATGCATTGCTGCCATTAGTTAACGAGCAAAAGCATCCTGAATGGATCGCTGAATATCGTCGTTGCGATGAAATTGAATATAAGAAAGTCATCAAAAACGATATTTTCCCAACCAAAGGCCCATTACATATGGGTGAAGCGGTTCGCAAAATTTCTGATTTAACTTCCGGTGATGCGATTGTTGTTTCCGATGTTGGTCAGCACCAAATGGTTACGGCCCGTTATTACAATTACCGCAATCCAAATAGCCATATTACTTCAGGTGGCTTGGGTACTATGGGCTTCTCTCTGCCTGCTGCGATTGGTGCGCAAATGGGCCGTCTAGACAAGCAAGTAATTGCAATAATGGGTGATGGCGGCTTTCAGATGAATTTGCAGGAAATGGCAACCTTGCATCAGGAAGGTGCGCCACTGAAAGTGGTTATTCTCAATAACAGTCATTTGGGTATGGTGCGTCAATGGCAGGAAATGTTCTTTGATGAGCGTTATTCATTTGTTGGTATGGAAAACCCGGATTTTGTTGCACTGAGTAAGGGTTTTTACGTTGATGCAGAGCGGGTTGAAGATCGAGAAGATCTGGAAGGTGCGATTCAACGAATGCTCGATGCGCCAGGGCCTCGCTTGTTAGAAGTTGTGGTTCAGAATATGCACAACGTTTTCCCAATGGTTGCTACCGGTGATTCGGTATCTCAGGTACGCCTGGATTAATTTAGGAGATATGAATATGCTGCTGCATTCCCATACCATTACTGCTTATACCGAAAATGCGGTAGGTATATTAGCTCGAATGGCTTCATTGTTTTCTCGTAACCGGGTCAACATTGAAAAACTGCATGTAGAAGAATCTGAAACCAAGGGCATTTCTCAATTTACCATTGTTGTTTATTGTGATTCTGAGAAGGCACGCAAGTTGGTCAATCAGTTACGTCGTATCATTGAATTACAGGACGTATTTATTAGTCGCGATGAAATGATTGAAGAGTCAAAAGAAAATGAGACTTCAATTTCTGCTGCTGCCAACGGCTAAAAAATAAAACAGGCTGTTAGTTCTGCGGCCTGTTTAATCTGTGTCACGGATTTGCGGAATTATATCCGCAAATCCGTAGTCCTATATGTTATTTCATAGCTAGAAATAAATAAGGCCGGAGGCACAATGCTTTTAATTCGTTCGAGCTGCATACTGTTAGTTGTTTTTCTTTTTGGTTGCCAGTCAGTACCTGTTTATAAAACTCAATATATTCTTGAACCCCCTCGTGACAACCAAGGCCGCAGTTGCGTACTTTCTTGTGATGTTCCCCGACAGCAATGCTCAGCTTCTTCCGCGGTACAACAAAAAGTCTGCAATACTCAGCAGCAAGCTAAAACAAACCAGTGGCAGTTATGCCTTGACACACTGGAAGATCCAGCGGATTGTCAAGAACCTGAAATAAAAGATTGTAGTCAAGTAGATGCAGGAATTTGTGAAGTAACTTATCGTGGTTGCTATCAGGAATGCGGGGGCGAAATTCAGCAACGTAGGATCTGTACAGAAGGTTGCTAAGACCGCTCTCTGACCGTGGAGAGAATAATAATGAAACAGCAGGGGAAGACCGGATTAGTTTTATCGGGCGGAGGCGCTCGAGCAGCTTATCAAGTTGGAGTTTTAAAAGCGTTGGCAAGAATTCTTGACCAGCCGAAGGAAACCCCTTTTCCTGTTGTTTGTGGAACATCTGCCGGGGCTATCAATGCGATTTCTCTGGCAAGTTCTGCTGATAATTTTTCGCTTGCAGTTAATAACCTTGAAAAACTCTGGTCTAATTTACACGTTCAAAATATTTATCGCTCTGACCCATGGAATTTAATTGTTGGTGGTGGGCGCTGGTTTTTATCTTCGTTATTTGGTGGTGGCTTGGGAGATCAGGGTCATAGCTTATTAGACAATACGCCGCTCAGAAAACTGCTTGAAAAGCAGGTTAATTTTGATCAAATCGATATTTCAATTGCCAAAGGCTATTTGCATGCTTTGAGTATTACCTGTTCAGGTTATCGCTCAGGATTATCGGTTTCATTTTTTCAAGGTCATAGCTCGATCAAGCCCTGGCGTCGTACGTTACGCAGTGGCGAATTTGCTAATATCGGACTAGACCATTTAATGGCTTCAGCAGCTATCCCCTTTGTATTTCCTTCCATTCGATTACGCCGTGAATATTTTTGTGATGGCTCAGTTCGGCAATTGGCACCTTTTAGCCCAGCATTAAACCTAGGAGCCGATAAGGTGATCGCAGTCGGTGTCAGCAAGCCGCACAATATTGAAGAACCAAAACTACACCAAGCATCTTACCCGACCTTTGCCGAACAACTAGGCCATGTACTGGATAGTGTTTTTCTAGATAGCTTGAGTTTGGATTTGGAGCGGGTGCAGCATATTAATGAAATACTTGATGGTGTCGCCCATGGTTGTGAACCTTTGCCGGATCAAACTATGAAAAAGGTCGACACCTTAGTGATTGAGCCAAGCGAAGCGATTGATCATGTCGCGGCGCGACATAGCCAAGAGTTGCCGTTTACTTTAAGAATGCTATTGGCAGGAACGGGTGCGACTAAAAAAAGTGGTTCTACTGCTTTAAGCTATTTGCTGTTTGAGCCTGGCTATTGCCAAGAGTTAATTGCGCTGGGTTATAAAGACGCAATGATGCAGGCAGATAAAATTGAACACTTTGTTCGCTCGGAGCACCCTCAATGTTCGGAATCGACCTCGGTGTGACGCAGCGAGATATGAGCTGGTAGTAAAAGAGATCGCAAGTAAATGTAACGGTATGGTGTTATATCCAAGCAAGTGTTGTTTGGTGAGATTTAAACCTGCTGTATCAGAGCGGGGGGCATGCGAAGTGATGGCTAGAAATTATTGATCAACTTATCGCTTGTGCTGTGAGCAGTCACAGTCAGAATTTTCTGTTTGCAAAATTTCTCGGGTACGCTGTATTTTTTCAGCTTCAGTTAATGGTACTGGGTCATAGCCACCGGCACAAAATGGATGGCAACGGCCAATTCGTCTAGTGGCCATCCAGCCACCTCTAATTGCACCATGTTTGTTGATGGCCTCGATCGCGTAAGCAGAGCAGGTCGGGTAGTAGCGGCAATTGGGCCCCATCAATGGGCTGATCACCAGCTGATAAATTCTAACCAGCTTCAACATGATTTTCTTAAACATTTAGCAGTCTGCTCAGAGTGGGTTTTCTGTCGTTAAAAGTGTCGAAATATCGTGATTGGTTGTCGAGTTTGTCTAGCTAATTAGCAGCTATCCTATTCTGGAGTGTTGGAAATACAAGTGCAATCTGATGGTGTTGCCGATATAAGTTGGTAATGAGTGAGTGGTGCGATATTTATTGGTTGTTTTGATATTTAAGCGCCAGTGATTTATGACTTTATTTAACAGAAGTTGATTGGCTTACTCCAATAGAATGATAACGGTTTTCTGATTACAACTTTTTACTCATCGTTTAGCGATAGCTTGTTTTCCATCACGAAACTATCGCGTGGGAAGTTTATAATCTGCGCCGAAATTGCTGCTGAATTATGAAAGCAGCCCAGTGTTAATGTTATTGAGGTGGATATGAAACGCAGAACAAAAATTGTCGCCACACTAGGCCCTGCAACAGAGAAGCCAGAAGCTCTAGAGCAGTTAATTAAAGCGGGTGTAAACGTTGTTCGCATGAACTTCTCTCATGGTGAGCCAGAAGAACATATCGAACGCGCACGCTTGGTGCGTGAAATTTCTGCCAAGCTGGGCCGCAGTGTTGCTATCTTGGGAGACCTGCAAGGTCCTAAGATTCGCATTGGAAGATTCCGTACTGGCGCAATCCTGTTGGAAAAAGGCGACAAATTTGCTCTGGACGCTGAAATGCCAGTGGATGAAGGCGATCAACACCAAATCGGCCTGACCTACAAAACTCTGCCAAATGATTGTAAAGCTGGCGATATGCTGTTGCTAGACGATGGCCGAGTCACGCTGAAAGTTTTATCAACCAACGCTACGCGTATTGAAACTGAAGTTGTTAACGGCGGTACGCTGTCAAACAACAAAGGTATCAACCTGCAGGGCGGTGGTTTATCAGCACCTGCGCTGACTGAAAAAGACCGTCGCGACATTATTACTGCAAGCAAAATCGATGTTGATTATTTGGCAGTATCTTTCCCACGTTGTGGTGCCGATATGGACCTAGCGCGTCAGCTAATCAATGAAGCTGGCTGTTCTGCCGCTGTATTATCTAAAATCGAACGTGCTGAAGTAACCAATTGCGAAGCGCTGCTGCGTGAAGTGATCTTGGCTTCTGACGCGGTTATGGTTGCGCGTGGTGACCTAGGTGTTGAGATTGGCGATGCTGAACTAATTGGCGTTCAAAAGAAAATGATTGCGATGTGTCGCAAGTTGAATCGTCCTGTGATCACTGCGACCCAAATGATGGAGTCGATGATTCATAACGCACTGCCAACCCGCGCCGAAGTATTCGACGTTGCTAACGCAGTTTTGGACGGAACTGACGCAGTAATGTTGTCAGCTGAAACTGCAACAGGTGATCACCCATCTGAAGTAATCAAGGCAATGGCGAACATCTGCCTGGGTGCTGAAAAGCACACCCAAGAGCAGGGTATTCCTGCTTCTGAAATGTCAGAAGTTTCCATGCGTAAGTCTGATGAAGCGATTGCAATTGCAGCTACTTATGCGGCTAACCACTTAGATAGTGCCAAGGCGATTGTTGCTATCACTGAAAGTGGTACCACGCCATTGTGGATGTCTCGTTTAAGTTCACGCTTACCCATTCTGGCGGTAACCTGGAAGCTGTCTACCATGCGCCGCATGGCAATGTATCGTGGTGTTGAACCATTCTTCTTTGATGCAGCAGAAGTATCTTCCGATCAGGTAGTACGTGAAGCGCTGGAATCATTGGTAAAAGAAGGTCAGTTAAACCGTGGTGACGAAGTAATCGTTACTTGCGGCGATATGATTGGTAAAGGTTCTACCAGCGTAATGAAGATTGTTCGCGTTTAATCGCTAATCTTTGTTTGCATAAAAAAAACCGCCAATTGGCGGTTTTTTTTATGGCTGGAAAATATATTTTCAGGTGGGTTTTTAATAAATAAGCTGGTGTTGACGTCATCAAAACAATTAATTTCGAATGGCTCTGATATCTCATGGCTCTAGGTGATAGGGGTTTCGTTCTGGTGGTGAAGGCTTTTTAGTCAGCTTGTCGCTGTCAGATTTAGTCAGTCATAAAACCCGCATCGATTCATTGTTTCTCGATGAAGGCTTTGGCACCCTCGATGCCGAAACGCTGGAAATCGCGCTCAATGCACTAGATAACCTAAACGCCAGCGGCAAAATAATCGGTGTAATTTCCTACGTCGAAGCATTAAAAGAACGTATTCCATTACAAATTGAAGTGCGCAAGGAAAATGGGCTGGGATATAGCCAGTTAGCGGCGGAATATCGGGTGGGTTCAGCAGGTTAATTGTGACGCCATCCTTGCATATTGGTAGGTCATCCCTGAGCCACAGCGAAGCGTGACGTTTGTACTGTTGGTTTATATATAGGTAGGTCATCCCTGAGTCACGGCGAAGCGTGACGTTTGTACCGCGTCATGCTCGCAGTTTATTGTTGCCTCTCGCGGTATTCTCGTCAGGGAATGGCGGGAAGCCTGGAGTGACAAGTTCCGAGTATGCTGCTGGGTTCGTCATCCCGTCAGGGAAGGGCAGGAAAGGCATGGATGTCTGGAGTAGGATGACGCAGGAGCCAAAATCGAAATGCCCGGAGTAGAGCGACGTCGGGCAGAAAATGTTCCCGACATTTGCTCTGCATTTCCTCCATCCCTAGAAGCCAAAGCCGAGAATAGCGGGACAGAAAACCTGCATCCCTGCGTTTTCTGCATTCATCACATCCATGTGATTTACCCAGTGCCATGGATGGCAAAAGCAACACACTCAGCACCAAAACCCCACTCCAAACACGTTACAGCTCCCACTCAACTTCTCACCCCTTCAAAACCTATCTCTCAGCCGCAACTGCGGCAAATCAATATCTTATGTTGACCATTTAATCGTTAAGGATACAATTGAGTCATTCACCGCCCATGGTCTTTATTGCCCACCGACTCATAAATTAGTAATCCAAAAGCGATAATCTGATAGTCGAACACAAACTAAAAGCAGCTAAAGCTAGAATTTAATGCAGGTGGATGAATAGTCAGGACAGAATGTATTCACAGTCTCACGAACAAAAAATTTAGTGCTTTATTGCTGAGATAGATAGTGACTTAAATTCCAAAAAACAACTATAGGCGCTTTAATTAATAAGCATGTTGCTAAAGCGATAATAGTGTATCAACGTAAAATCTACCCGATTTATTTCACAGGTTAAATGTGCAGTCAAAGGAAGTCGTAGTATGTCAGAGACAGGAAACATAGAAGCAATAGCAAAACTCATATCAGGCGATATTTTCAAGTGGTTTAAATGGAAGTCTTTTCCACTGAGAGATACAGATTGGGATTGTGTAAATGAACATCATAAAAAGAAAACTCACCCTTCAGACGTGGTTTTTTATTATGATGATCCATACAGTGGTAAATGTATTTATTTCAATACCGATTTAAAAAGTTATGCCAAAGGTAGCATCTCTTCAAGTAGTGTAGGAAAAGCTTTAGCTTCTCTGGCTTTGTCTGCAGAGTGTGCAAACGTAAGCCCTAGCTGGCATGAGAAATTCATTATTGATGATAATAATTTTGGCACTGTCATTGGCTTGCTTTTCATTTATAACCATGACGATGAATTTGATAAAAACCTTTCAGAGATGATTGCAACTATAGATTTTAATAGAATAAACATTGCTGAAGATGTAAAAATATCTGTGATGGACCCGCTGTTAATACGACGACTGCTTAATACTGTCGTAGATATGAAGAAACTTGTAGTTGATGATATTTTACCAAAAAATAAATATACGTTCTTTTACCCAGATTTAGTTCGTGCTCGAAGGTTTGGAAGTGAATGGGATCAACCAGCATCACTCGAAGCTTTAACTGCACCTTGGCTTATTATTAAGCATAAAAAAACTGAAGAAAATAGTGATGGCTATATTATTTACTATCACAGCAAGGGTAATACGGTTGAAGAGTTTGTATACTTAATTGATGCCATGTCTCATTACCAAATGTTATTAAGTAATAAGTCGATCAGAGTAAGGTTTACAGATGCTTGTCCCGAGGCAACTATAAATTTCGAAAAAGCTAAATTAGAGTATTTAGCAATGTGGGGTGATGACAAATTCAGAAAAACACGACTTAAATCTATTGATGCAGGGCATATCACACAATTTGCAACAAAGTTAAGTCCATTGGAAATAGGAATGAGACAAGATGACTAATACACATGGGCCGTCAATTTATATTCCAAATGATAAAAATATATTTGATGCGTTGCAACATAAAAAAGTAACACACTCCACATTATTGATTTTTCTTCGAAAAAGAGGAGTTTTTGTATCATCTAATATTGAAAAAAATGAACTTGTCAGTATTATTTCTTCATTAACTCTTGATTACCATGATTATCTTTGGCTTTGCAAGCAATTAGAAAACCCTAACAGGAAAGAAAAAACGTAACCATTCAGCATGTCACACCAACCGATCCAATTTCTCCTGAATAAAGTCCGGCCATTTACCCGCAAATAATAACGACAAAGCTTCCCCAACACCGACCCCATTTTTTTGGCAGGTCGATATATAGCTCCGGATTCTGCAATACGCTTTCACGCCATCCCATGAGCGGAAGCAGCCTGATATCTTCTGCTGAACCTTGCTCATACGGAAGTCCCGTTCACCCTGATTATTGGTAAACGGTGCTCGGGTATTACTCATAAACCGCAGCACGTCTGCTTCAAAATCCCGCAGCCGCTCTAATAAATTTCTCGATTTACTTCGTGCTAATTTCCCTCGTTTTAATTGACCTTTTTTATCCGCTTTTTTTGGCTCAGGTGCCGGGCATTCCCGATCACCTGCTTTTAATATTTTTCGATATCGCTTCACCCATTTTTGACACTGCTTTTCATCCAACTCACCCCCCGCCTCATTGACTGCTGTATTCATTTCATAAAGCAGATCTTCCATTGCCTTGGCCCACTGCTGGCCATCTTGCTCATGGGCTCGCGCCAATTCACGTACATGATGGGCGTTACACAATACATGCAAGCACAGCACAAATCGGTAGTAGCTTTTCCAGTGATCGTGTACCAATAAACCGGTAAATTTAGGCAAGATGTCGATCGCTTCCATTGCCTCGATACCTCTTGATTCATGCGCTTCAATCCACGTCCAGCGGTCATTGCTCGCGACATGTAGCCACTTTCGTTTACCATTGATATTGACGCCGGTTTCATCGGCATGAATCAAATCTCCAGCACGCAAAATAGCCGGTACTAACTGAGCAAATGGCTTCAGTCGATGAAAAGCTTCCTGATTAAAATTGGCAAGGCTACCGGTGCTGATTGGCGCATCCAATATCTCAGCGAAGTGCTTTTGAGTCCGTTCATAAGGAATCAGCTGGTAGCTCGACATATAAACCGCGTTGGCTTTAAACTCATTGCCATATTGTATTGGCCGAGTGACCCCTTGCGGAAACTCAGCAACAAACTGGTTACCCTGCTCGTCTTGTAGAATCTGCGCCCGATATTCGGTGACATATCGGGTAATACGAACATCAACTACTTGGCGGCTTTCACTGCCAACAACACGGTATTTTCCTTTCGGCAATTGGCTACGATCAATCGTAATATCCAGCACTTCATCTGGGTCTTTCACCGGTGATAAATTACTGCCTTTATGGCCAGGCTGCCCGCCTGGGTTTTTATTGCTTTTGGCGCGCGATTTCTTTTCTCGATTAGGATCTGCCGATGGCGGAATGCTGGAGTTTTTGCTGTTTAGCCCTTTGCTATCAAGCAATATCTTAACGACGAGCATCAGCATACGAACCATCGCCACCAGTTCGGGCGGTAAGCTTTTGCTTTTGGCTAACAATCGCTCGGTTTCAGCGATGGTTTTATTAATTTCGATTGAGTCCATTCGGTTATTATCGCACAGGTTTTCAGGGTGGTTTTTTTGTCTCTGAGGCTTACTGTGGCGACTTTTTAGAAGCGGAATGCTGATGCGCTATTCTGAGCAAAAAACATTGATAATCAGGTGTGTTAATAGCAGTTTAATGCGGCGTTTAAGTGGTATTCTGAAAGAGGTGCTTAAATTCGGGAAAATATCAAAAAACCTGTCAAGCGATTTTTATATTAAATT
This sequence comes from Pelagibaculum spongiae, assembly GCF_003097315.1. Taxonomy (NCBI): domain Bacteria; kingdom Pseudomonadati; phylum Pseudomonadota; class Gammaproteobacteria; order Oceanospirillales; genus Pelagibaculum; species Pelagibaculum spongiae. Next base: position 339,137 of record NZ_QDDL01000003.1, on the reverse strand, counting down.
GTGCTGAATGGTTACGAAAAAACTACACATTCTGTTATGAAAGGAGAGATAAGTAATGAACAAATAATGAAAGCTTGCAATACTGTCAAAGCCAATATTGGCATAGAAGATTCTGTTAAAATAATAAAAAAAGGAAGTAGTACTAGTCTCGTTGTAACTTACATAGATACTGATTTCACTAAAACAGAATTAAGACAGAGAACAGTTAAAAAATGTGTAGTTGAGCTAGAGAAAAAAGGTGAAGAAGTTACAATTAAAAGACCAGCTAACAAGAAAGCTAAAGAGATTTCAGATAGAGTGAAAACAGTTCTAATAGGTCAGAATCTGACAAAATTAGAAGAATCAGTAATATCACTTGAAGGTTTTTCAGAAGCTAAAATAAGAAGTGAGTTTTTTGATTTTTTGATTCGAAATATTAAAGGGTACTCATTTGATAATGTATCTAGTGTTGATGTTTATCACCAAGTAGATGAGCTAGATGAGCTAAGTGAAGATGATAAGCAGGATGCGCGTTTGGCTGGGTATATCAACAAAGCAGCCCTAGCAGGGCAAGGCGTATTAGATTCACAAGAGTTTAATCAGTTGCATAAAAGAGGTTTCTTTATTTGTAAAATAATATGGACTGTAGATTCATTAATTAGGTTTGGAGACAAGGCTGAACTTGAGGCTCAATTCGGAACGCCGAAATCTTGTACGGAATTTAATTATGCCGTCCGTGGGATATTTAATTACAATGAAAGAACAGCGATGCATAATGTTAAAAGAAGAGCTACTACACATATAGAAAATAATGAATTAAACTCTCTTCTAAAGGATGCTGCTGAACGAGCGCATGATGATATAAAAACTAAATACGGAGCCTAGCTCATGATTAAGGCCAAATGGTTGTACTCTGAATTGCCATTGTCATTAGATATAGTAACTACTCGATTATTAGCTGAACAGTACTCTGATGATAAAGGTGAAGGTTTTTTATTGAATTCTTCTGGGAAAAATTTTTTATCTGGTCGATATATTGAAAAAATCATAGGAAAATCCATAGTAACAGATCCTTTTGGTAATCAATCAGAGCAAACGACTGTAGCGTATTACACGTGTAAATTTAATTGGCAGAACGGTTCTAAATTATTATGTATAACGGAACCACCTCGTTCACTTCGGAAATTTCTAGCAAAGTTGCATAATTTGTTAGGGTTAGGGGTTGTGGTAGCAGATATTGATGTCGATCCTCTAAAATGGTTGCAGCAAATAGAAAGCCAGCTGGGTAGGACAACTATTACACATATATCTTCTTTGGGCATTCATACTCCTGTTGGTGGCCTCGCGAAAATTAGCGTATCAGGGAAAAAGGATATACGTACTGATTTTGAAGAATTAATATCGAACCGAAGGCACAAGATAGATAATGTTAAATTTAACCTAAAATATAGTAATGATATTCAAGCTTTAGTTGAATTAACAGGGGCTGGAAGTTGCAAGCTAAAGTCTTACAATCACAAAGAAATATTAGAAAAATTTAGGTTGTGCTTAGAGCTGATAGTTGAAGGCTATTAATTAAGGAGAACATTGCTATCCACCAGAAAAACCTGCCAGGCATAATTTTATTAATACAGCCCTGATGAAGATTAATTATTTTAATTTTTCAGCAGGGCTTTTGTTTTCTATGCTAGTGGAACTTCAATAGCGTAGGTAAGCAGTGCTATGACAGGTCATAATTTTAATTCCGCATCATCAAACATTTCTGTTGATTCCAAAAACAATATTTCTGCTCGTGACACCAATAAGGTAGAAATTGCCCGTGTTGGCCCTCGTCGCTCTGCTATGAACCTAGATTATTGTCATTGGTTCCACTGCGTGAGTAGGGTATGTCGCAAAGCGTGGTTATGTGGGGTTGATCCTGATACCGGTGAAAGTTTTGAGCATCGTCGTGACTGGATTGTAAAACGACTGGCATTATTAGCAAATGCATTTTCTATTGAAATTGCTAGTTATGCGGTGATGAGTAACCACTATCATTTAGTGCTTTGTGTTAATAAAGAAAAAGCTATGTCTTGGCGCGGTGATGAGGTACTGCAACGTTGGTGCAAGGTTTACCAAGGCCCAGAGATTGTTCAGCGATATTTGGCCGGCGATAATTTAATGCCATCTGAAGTGAAATATGCGGAAAGTTTTGTTGAAGAGTACCGAGCAAGATTAACTGATATTAGCTGGTTTATGCGCAGTTTAAATGAGCCACTAGCAAGAATGGCCAATGCGGAAGATGAATGTACTGGTCACTTCTGGGAAGGGCGTTTTAAAGTGCAAGCACTGCTTGATCAGCAAGCTATTTTAACGTGCATGGCCTATGTCGACCTAAACCCACTTCGAGCAGGTATAGCTAAAACGCCTGAGCAGTCTGAATACACTTCGATTCAACAGCGAATCCAAAGAAAACGAAATTCGACAAAAAAGACGAACCTAAAAGCGTTTAAACAAACTAGTGTAAAGCCAAAACTTAAACCATTTCATAGCAAAGATCCTTTGCAGGAAAAGATTCCGTTCTCTTATAAAGATTATTTGGAACTGGTTGATCAGACAGCGCGAATTATCCGCAAAGGAAAAACTGCTATGGATCCCTCACTCCCTCCAATTATTGACCGACTCGATATTGACAAGCATGGCTGGATGCAAACTATGAGCCGTGGCGGAAATAAGTTTCACCGCGCAGTAGGAAGCAGAAATGCATTAGAGAAATATGCAGAATTACTGAAGCAGCTTTGGGTGAACGGACTAGGAGATAGTTCTCTGTTTGACTAGCGAGATGCTTGATTGTTGTTGATGATCAGACAAGATTATAAAGTAAATTATGCCTGGCAGAATTATTGGTTTGCCAGTTCTCAAAAACCTTCCAAGTATTGATAGCGTACATTGAAGTAATCAATGTGGTACGCGCGTTTAAAAGAGTTTGTACTTGTAATGGATGCGAGGGAGTTGCTGGTGAATCAACTTTTTAGGCTGGATAAAATAAAAAAAACCACCAAAGTTTTTACACTCTAGCGGTTTTTTATTTTCAAAGTAACTCGCTTTAAAGGCTCGCTACTTTAAAAGAAATTACGCTGCGAAGTTCGCAGAAGCGAATTCCCAGTTTGCTAATGCCCAGAAACCATTTAAGTAGTTAGGGCGTACATTGCGATAGTCAATGTAGTAAGCGTGTTCCCACAAATCAACCGTGATCAGAGGCGTTTGGTCGCCAGTGATAGGTGTTGCAGCATTGCTGGTATTAACGATTTCTAAAGAACCATCGGCATTCTTTACTAACCAAGTCCAGCTAGAACCGAAGTTGTTCACTGCTTTGTCGTTAAACTGAGTTTGGAATTCTGCAAAAGAACCAAATGCTTTAGTGATGGCTGCAGCCAGTTCACCTGTTGGCTCGCCGCCGCCATTTGGGCTCAAGCTGTTCCAGTAGAAAGTGTGGTTCCAGATTTGAGCTGCATTGTTAAATACAGGGCCGGTTGAGCTCTTGATGATCTCTTCCAGGCTCTTGTCTGCCATATCAGTACCGTCAACCAGGCCATTTAACTTGGCAACGTAAGTTGCATGGTGCTTACCGTGGTGGAAGTCCAGAGTTTCTGCAGAAATATGTGGTTGCAGAGCGTCTTTTGCATAAGGCAGTGCAGGCAATTCAAAAGCCATGATTCTCTCCTGAGATCGTTTATTTTGTTCGCGATTCGGTGGCAGTACCGAAATGTATGCAGCGATTGTATACTGATCGAGATCAATTTCCAGTCGTAAGGGGTAGTAATCGTTACCTCTAAACGCTTCGTATTAGAAGATTGTTAAGCAAGATGATCGTTTTATGATGGTTTTTCCGGTTTTGACAATTTTATGAGTTGTTCTAATTGGTAATGACGGGCAGACAAAAGGCGGGGGAACTGAGTACCCCTATGAATATTGTGGCTGACCCGGTGCGCTGGCTGAGTTAAAATGCTGCAAATTTTTATCGCGCTCCCATTTCGGGAGGCTGTTATCGAGGTGGAACATGGATCAGGCTGTAGTTGATCAGATCAAACAACAGATCGAGCAAAACACGATTTTGCTTTACATGAAGGGATCTCCTCAGATGCCTCAGTGCGGCTTTTCAGCGCGATCGTCCCAAGCTTTGATGGCTTGTGGCCAGAAATTTGCGTTTGTTAATATTCTGGAAAACCCAGCGATTCGCCAGACTTTGCCAGAATATGCCGAGTGGCCTACATTCCCTCAGTTATGGGTTAAAGGTGAGTTGGTTGGCGGTTGCGATATTATCACCGAGATGTACGAAAACGGTGAGCTGAAAACCTTGATTGACCAAGCAGCACCAGATTCAGAATAATTGAATCGGGCTTTTTTAAAGAGCCTGCTGCTAAAAAAATGGTTGGTGCTCTATATAGAGTGTCAGCCATTTTTTTTTGCGTATGATTGTTCGTTTTATGCAATAACCACTTTTAATATGACGGTTTCGCTCTCTATTGAAGAAGCGGCGGTGTAAGTATTTGTTAGTTTGTGTTTTTTTTAATGGGTTTTTTAAGTGTTGGTTTGAAAGTAACAATGATTGGCTGTATCAATCGGTATCATAGAAAATTCCAAATAACTATTTATCAAGTTTTTGGTATAGGCTGTTGCTCATTGATTCGGGAGTTGCTCCCAAATCGTTCAAATACTGAATATTGAAAATTCTAATTAGGAGATAAAAATGAGTGTTCTGGTTGGTAAGAAAGCCCCTGACTTTACCGTTCCTGCAGTATTAGGTAATGGCGAGATTGTTGATGAGTTCACGCTGTCAACTGCAATCGATGGCAAGTACGGCCTGGTATTCTTTTATCCACTGGACTTCACTTTCGTATGTCCTTCAGAGCTAATTGCTCTGGATCACCGTATGGAACAGTTCAAAGAGCGCGGTGTTGAAGTTATCGGTGTTTCTATCGATTCACATTTCAGCCACAACGCATGGCGTAATACTCCTGTAGATCAGGGTGGTATCGGCCCAGTTAAGTACACCTTAGCTGCTGACATGACTCACGGTATCTGTAAGTCATACGACGTTGAATCAGATGGCGGCGTTGCTTTCCGTGGCGCATTCATCATCGACAAAAACGGCGTTGTTCGCTCACAAATCGTTAATGACCTGCCATTAGGTCGTAACATGGATGAGCTGATCCGTATAGTTGACGCGCTACAGTTCCACGAAGAGCACGGCGAAGTTTGCCCTGCAGGTTGGAGCAAAGGCGATAAGGGTATGGATGCATCTCCTACCGGCGTTGCGAGCTACCTGTCAGAAGAAGCTGACAAGCTGTAAATCCAGCTAAACAAGCTTCATAGCACTATAAAAAAAGCCGAGCACATTGCTCGGCTTTTTTATTTCCATGGACGGAATGTATGGCGCAAGGAGGCAGGAAGCCGATGCGTATATATATGAGGTTTGACATGCAAATGATAACTGTTATCATTCGCATGTCGATTGCGGTAGGGCGCGATTGGCTCTCTCCTACGCGGTAAAATCTGGGTTTGACCCCTCGAACTCCAGATAGCAGTCTCTGGGGGTGTGGCAGCACCCCTTGTTTTTTTTCTCTTGTTTGGTTTGTTCATTCTACTTTTATCTTATCCGTTTGATTTTCATCTTCTGCTATCCATCTGTTTTTAAATAACCTTTAATCTTTGTTATTGCTCGGCTCTGCTCGAATTTTGGCTTGATCTGTTTCCTGTCAGTCAGACTCAACGAATAGTGGGTTTGCAAGTAGTGGCTGTAGAGCGTGGTTTTGTTAAAAGTGAAGATTCGAGAGCAGTGATATTACGACGACTTCTGTTAATGTTAGTGAGTCGATTATTCTCTCCAAGTGACAACCTTTGCTTTACCTCTGGTTATTAATTAAATAATTGGTTAATTAAATAAAAAAATCACCTGCTTTTCTGTCAGGTTAATATCAAATTTTGTTGGGTTGAAATTCTCTTCCAGTAATGTCTCTTTTTTAAATAAAGTTTTTTAAAGTATTGGTCGTTGATTTGTTTTTATAAAAAACCGTGACTTAGTATTTTTGGAAGCTGATTTTTACTATTAGATTGAGATAGTTGTAGTTTTGTTGAGTGGGGGAGTGTTTATTAAAAAATATTTTTTCTCAGAAAAAACCGCCCCAAGTCAGGAAAGATTCTGATGAAAGGAATCAAAATGGCATCGCCTCGAGCGTCCCTAGATGCCCTCATATTATATGGGTATCGGTGCCCGATGGTTTACTAGATAATCTTAGGAGTTGATAAGTATTATGCAGCTTATAATGAGCTTAATTGGCATGGCCGTTCTGATTGGCCTTGCTCTGTTGCTTTCTGATAATCGCAAAGCCATCAAGTTACGTACGGTTGGTGGCGCTTTCGCGATACAAGTGTGTTTCGGTGCTTTCGTTCTGTATGTTCCCTTCGGTCAATCTGTGTTGGAGTCTATCTCTGGTGCTGTGAGCAATATTATCATTTATGCAAATGACGGTATTGGCTTTCTGTTTGGTGATTTAGCTAGATTTAAAGTTGGCTTTATCTTTGCAATCAATGTATTGCCCATTATTATTTTCTTCTCTGCTTTAATCTCGGTTCTTTATTACCTAGGTGTAATGCAGAAAGTCGTTAATATTTTAGGTGGCGCACTGCAAAAAGCGTTGGGCACTAGCCGTACTGAATCTTTATCTGCAACAGCAAATATTTTTGTTGGTCAGACTGAAGCACCTTTAGTGGTTAAGCCTTTTATTGCCAAAATGACGAATTCAGAATTGTTCGCGATTATGGTCGGTGGTTTGGCTTCGGTTGCAGGTTCTGTATTGGCAGGTTATGCCGGTTTGGGTATTGAATTGAAATATCTGATCGCTGCAAGTTTCATGGCTGCTCCAGGCGGCCTGATGATGGCGAAAATCATCAAGCCTGAAACTGAGGTTCCTCAAGACCAGGCTGCCGATATCGTTGAAGATGAAGCGGACAAACCTGCTAACGTTTTAGATGCAGCAGCGACAGGTGCTTCCGGTGGTATGCGTTTGGCAGCTAACGTGGGTGCGATGTTGATCGCCTTTATTGCATTGATCGCCATGATCAATGGCATGATTGGTGGCATTGCGGGTTGGTTTGGTATGGAGAATTTAACGCTGCAGGTTATACTCGGCTACGTATTCGCTCCTCTGGCATGGGTAATTGGTGTGCCATGGGCTGAAGCGACTCAAGCGGGTAGTTTGATTGGCCAAAAAATCATCGTAAACGAGTTTGTTGCTTACATTGATTTCATCGGAATGAAGGAAACCCTGTCTGCTCATACTCAGGCAATCGTAATCTTCGCTCTGTGTGGCTTTGCTAACCTATCTTCTATTGCCATTTTGTTAGGTGGTCTGGGCTCACTAGCTCCAAGCCGTCGTGGTGATATTGCTCGCATGGGTCTGAAAGCAGTAGCTGCTGGCTCGCTTTCAAACTTGATGAGTGCTGCAATTGCTGGCTTCTTTCTGACGCTGCTGGCATATAGCGCTTAATCAACATATCTAATGCATCAAGAAAGGGGCGAGTAATCGCTCCTTTTGATATTGTTTTTCCGATAGGGAAGTATCTGGAGTTAAATCATGGCAACACCACATATTAATGCTAAGTCTGGCGCTTTTGCTGAAACCTGTTTATTACCGGGCGATCCACTGCGTGCCCAGTATGTTGCAGAAAAATTTTTGGAAAATGCAGAGCTGGTAACTGACGTTCGTAACATGTTTGGTTATACCGGCACCTATAAAGGTAAGCGTATTTCAATCATGGGTTCAGGCATGGGTATTCCATCCGCCTCTATCTATTACAAAGAACTGATCACCGAATACGGTGTGAAGAATTTGATCCGTGTAGGCAGTGCTGGTGCAATCTCTAAAGACGTTAAAGTTCGCGACGTTGTCATTGGTATGGGCGCTTGCACCGATTCAAATGTAAACCGCATGCGCTTTAAAGGTTTTGATTTTGCCGCAATCGCTGACTTCAGTTTGCTGGAAAAAGCAGTGGCTGCAGCGCGTACTAAAGGTTCTAACCCAATGGTTGGTAATCTTTTCTCGGCTGACTTGTTTTACAACCCAGATCCAACCATGTTCGATTGCATGGAAAAGCACGGTGTTTACGGTGTTGAAATGGAGGCTGCAGGCTTGTACGGCGTTTGTGCTGAATTCGGCGCAAAAGGCTTAGCAATTTGCACCATTTCTGACCATATCCGTACCGGTGAAGCTCTGGATGCTGAAGCGCGCCAGAACAGCTTTGATGAAATGATCGAAATTGCTTTGGAATCTGCACTGCTGTAATTTTTAATTCTCAGCTGTCGAACCAGACAAAAAAACCGACATCTAGTGTCGGTTTTTTTTGTTTTTTAAGATTGTCGATGATCAAAAAAACGCCAGTCGATTGACTGGCGTTTCTATGTGGTTTTTATATCACACAGGGCGTGGATTAATCCGCTTGTGTTTCTATATCAGTATCCGATTTTTCCTGAACATTAGCGCTTTGTTCAGCTGGATCGCTGTCACTTGCTTGCTCTAATGGCCAGCCGCCTAATGCTTTATAACGGTTCACTAAAGCGCAGAATAATTCGGCAGTTTTCACTGTGTCATATTTTGCGGAGTGAGCTTCCTTGGCATCAAAATGAATACCGGCGGCGCGCACTGCACGAGCCAATACGGTTTGGCCATAAACCAAGCCACTTAAAGCAGCGGTATCAAGGGTGCTAAAAGGGTGGAACGGATTGCGCTTTATTTTGGCGCGTTCTGCCGCAGCATGCACAAAGCCTAAATCGAAGCCGGCATTGTGCCCGACCAATACGGCACGGGTGCAGCCGCTGGCTTTAATGGCCGCGCGTACCGGCGCAAATATTTGTTCAATCGCTTTGTCTTCTTTAATTGCAAAGCGGAACGGGTGCCATGGATCTATGCCATTAAAGTCAATTGCGGCTTTATCAATGTTGGCGCCTTCAAAGGGTTCAACATGAAAATGAATGGTTTCTGCTGGTTCTAAATCGCCGTCATCGTTCATGTGAACAATGACTGCGGCAATTTCCAGTAATGCATCTTTTTTGGCGTTAAAACCGCCACTTTCAACATCGATGACTACTGGCAAAAATCCGCGAAAACGCTTGCCCATTTCTTTGTTGTAAGTAAAAGAAGCTTGGTTATCGGACATCAGGAATTGCAACTCCAATCTAGGGTCTCTCCGGCAAACAAAGGTCTGACGGTTTGGCCACCCAGTGGTAGTTCAGCAGGAATAATTTGCGGCTTGCGCTGCAAGGTGATCTGCTGAGTATTTCTGGGTAGCTGATAAAAATCGGCACCGAAATGACTGGCAAAAGCTTCCAGTTGGTTCAATGCATCAGCTTTTTCAAATGCGCTGGCATACAGTTCAATTGCGTGCTTGGCAGTATAAATACCGGCGCAGCCGCAACTGCTTTCCTTGGCACCAATGACATGCGGTGCGCTATCGGTACCAAGAAAGAAACTTGAATCGCCGCTAATTGCAGCTTTAACCAATGCCTGGCGATGGGTCTCCCGTTTCAGAACTGGCAAGCAGTAATGATGTGGGCGAATGCCACCAGCCAATAAATGATTGCGATTTAATAACAAATGGTGGGCGGTAATGGTAGCGGCAACATTGTTAGATGACTGACTGACAAATTCTGCCGCCTGAGCGGTGGTGATATGTTCCAGTACCAGCTTTAAATTGCTGTGGCGCTGGGTCAGTGGCACCAAATGTCGCTCAATAAATACTTTTTCCCGATCAAAAATATCAATCTCTGGCTCGGTGACTTCACCGTGAACCAGCAGCGGCATATCTACTTCGGCCATCGCGGCAAGTACATCGTCAACCTGTGACAAATCAGTTACGCCAGCATCAGAATTAGTGGTAGCGCCAGCCGGGTAAAGTTTCACCGCATGCACTAAACCACTTTGCTTGGCCTTAATGATTTCATCAGGCGAAGTGTTGTTGGTTAAATATAACGTCATCAGCGGTTGGAACTGACTGCCTTGGGGCAGCGCTTGCATAATGCGTTGATGATACGCCAAAGCATGTTCGGTGGTGGTGACCGGTGGTTTGAGATTGGGCATGATAATCGCCCGGGCAAACTGGCTAGCGGCGTCATTAGCCGTATCAGATAGCATTTCGCCATCCCGCAGATGAATATGCCAGTCATCAGGACGGGTCATTTTAATGCTTGTTGTCGACATGTTTCTGTACTGGTTGGCGGGCGGTGGCTCATTTTAGCCGAGATTCTAACGAATGAGCAGGGCTAAACGAAATTGATTTTTATAGTAAAGATTTTTTAGTCGCTGCCGATAGTTAGTGTGATGAAAAATAATGTCCACATTCGGTCACTACTTTCCAGCATGTTGATAACGATGATGGTGCCAGCGGTTGCTGAAGCTACCATTCGCAGCTACGAAGCGCCGTTAAACAACTCTCGCTGGGAAATGACGGTCAGCACGCCTTTAGAGTGCAGACTGAGTCATCCGGTGCCCGGTTATGGTGTGGCAAATTTTTATCGGCAGTCGGGCAATGGCCCTGAAGGCTTTTATATGAAAACCTTTGATAAGCCAGACCAATTACCAACGGTGACGGTGCGCAGTATGCCGCCGCCATGGATGCATGGCGCGTCAGGAAAAGTACTGGCTCAGCTGGCAATGGCGCCGGGAACGATGCCGATTAATCTGAATGCTGACCAGAGTTATCGAGTGATCTCTGAACTGCGCCGCGGATTGTTTCCAACTTTCAGTTTTAAAGATCCCATTTCAGCGCAGCAAAAATATCAGGTGGCACTGTCGACGGTGGGTTTTCGCCAAGGTTGGCGTGACTGGCAAAGTTGCGTCACTTCATTGCTGCCTTATCGCTTCCCGCAAGTGAGTGATTCGGTGATTCGCTTTGCTTATGACAGCACTCGCCTAAATGAATCATCCAAAGACCGTTTGGAGCAGGTGCGCCAATATTTAGAAGTTGACCCGAGCGTGGTGGTGCGAATAGAAGCGCACACCGATGCAATTGGTGTGAAGCGTTATAACTGGGCCTTGTCACGAAAGCGTGCCCAGCGAGTGCAAAATTTCCTGGCACGCAATGGCTTAGATGCTAAGCGATTTGTGATTAAAAACTACGGCTATGACCGGCCGATTGCCAATAACCTTACTGAGAAAGGTCGCTCTGAGAACCGTCGGGTTTATGTGCGGCTGAAACGTAAAAAAAATTACTAATCTTTCCTGCTTGATATCCCTTGTCCGCTTTTTGCATGCTAGGATAACTCCCGAAAATATCAGGCCGCTAAGGGTGTCGGTCTGATGGCTGCTAATCGCCAATTTTAATCATAATGGGGATAGAAATGTCAGAAGTAAAAAAAGTGGTTCTAGCCTACTCAGGTGGCCTAGATACTTCTGTAATTGCCAAGTGGTTGCAGGATCAATATCAGTGTGAAGTAGTCACTTTTACTGCCGACATCGGCCAGGGTGAAGAAGTTGAACCAGCCCGTGCCAAAGCGCATGCTCTGGGTATCAAGGAAGTTTTCATTGAAGACCTCCGCGAAGAATTCGCCCGTGATTTTGTATTCCCCATGTTCCGAGCGAATGCGGTTTATGAAGGTGAATACCTGTTAGGCACTTCGATTGCCCGTCCTTTAATTGCCAAGCGACTGGTAGAAATCGCTGAAGCAACTGGTGCCGATGCTATTTCGCATGGCGCGACCGGTAAAGGTAACGACCAGGTACGTTTCGAATTAGGTGCTTACGGTCTAAAGCCAGACGTGAAAGTAATTGCCCCTTGGCGAGAGTGGGATTTGCTGTCACGTGAAAAATTGATGGCTTATGTTGATGAGCACAATATTCCGGTTGAACAGAAAAAAGGCAACAAATCGCCTTATTCGATGGATGCCAACCTGCTGCATATCTCCTACGAAGGTAATTCGCTGGAAGATCCATGGACTGAAGCTGAAGCAGAAATGTGGCGTTGGTCGGTGTCTCCTGAGCAAGCTCCAGATCAGGCAACTGAATTGGTTTTAACTTACAAGAATGGCGACATCACTGAAATCGATGGCAAGCCAATGTCTCCAGCGACTGTGATGGAATACCTGAACAAAGTTGGTGGCGAGAATGGTATTGGCCGGGCCGATTTGGTTGAAAACCGCTATGTTGGTATGAAATCACGTGGCTGCTACGAAACACCAGCAGGCACCATTATGCTGAAAGCACACCGTGCGATGGAATCGATCACACTTGACCGTGAAGCGGCGCATTTAAAAGACGAATTAATGCCACGTTACGCCAAGCTGATTTATAACGGTTACTGGTGGTCGCCTGAGCGTGAAATGCTGCAAGCGATGATCGATATTTCACAAAAGCATGTGGAAGGCAAAGTCCGTTTGAAACTGTACAAAGGTAATGTAATTATCTCTGGCCGTGCTTCAGACAAGAGCTTGTTTGATGAGAAAATCGCTACCTTTGACGACGACGGTGGTGCATACGACCAGAAAGATGCAGAAGGTTTTATCAAGCTTAATGCATTGCGTTTAAGATTAGGTGCTAAGCAGAAATAAATTGCAGCATTTAAATATGCAGATTTAAATCTGAAGAATAATAAAAACCCGGCTTTTTAGTCGGGTTTTTTATTTACAGGGATGTAATGTATATCGCAAAGAGGCAGGATGCCGGTGCGTGTATTTACAGGGATGTAATGTATATCGCAAAGAGGCAGGATGGCGGTGAATATCCGACACACTATGGGTCGGGGTTATTGGTGGTGGGCAGAGGCATCAACAGTTGAAATCAATTGCATCATGATCAAGTTGACAGGAAATGTTCCCGACATTTCTCTGCATTTCCACCATCCATGGCGGTCATACGCTTACGGCTGTTCCGTAAAACCTACGCGAACTACAACTTTTAGAAGTCGCGGTAAATGCCCTGCAAAAAAATGTGTCGATTAAGCCATTATGGCTTTATTAAACCATTGGAATTAATTGCAACATGGTCTGAAATTCTCGTAAAACCGAAGTGGGCGCTGAATTAATTAGAGTTATTCTTAATAAATATTCACAATTAATATAGGGGTAATGTATGTCTTGGAACATAGAAATTCTAGCCATTGATACAACAAAAATTGATGATGAGCAGCTGATACCAGATGTTTTTCATCCTGTGCAACATGACGTTTACTTCGAAGAAGCAGCTTCATGCTTGCGTGGCTCAGACCTGAGTGTTGGAAGATTTAAAGGTTATACGCTGATCATTGGTTAGACATTAAGAGCATGCTTTATTACTAAACCACTACTGCACCGACCTTTTTTGCATCCCTTTTGGTATTCTGGCGAACCCCTTCTTCTCGCCAAAGCCACAGCAAATGATCCCATGCTTCTTTTGCACGCTTTTTGTTATCGCGCGCAAACCAGCGCCAGAACTCTACCAATAAGCCACTTCCAAGTTTGCTCACTTGCCATGTCGAAACAACTTGATTCAGAGCGGTTTTCGCTTGATAGGCCAAATACCTACGCAACAATGCACCAATCAAACTTGTCCAGATCATCCCTTCAGCAATCTCCGGGTTTCGAGTGTTGAATTTCTTTAAATTTGTTAGACTTTTCCACTCTTTAAATAACAGCTCTATTTGCCAGCGTAGTTTATAACCTTGCTGGTTAAATTGAAATCTCAGCCACTATTGCCCAATGCTGTATCCTGACATGATCAAGCAATAGAAGTTTATCTGTGATAATTGATTGTTATCGAATCGAGTAAGCAGGTAGTGTTTTTGTTGCTTAATGTTTTTATTGTGGCTAGCAATTTTTACTTTATTTTTGTTAAAAATAAATCTCCTTGCCAGTTGTTAGTATAAATTAATTTCGATTAATGATTGAGGTGGTTCTGGTTATAGAATTTGATAGGGGGAGGGAATATAAAATCACTGTAGAATAATAAAGATTCTAATTTAGCTATCAATTTATTAGAAAAAAATGCGGCAGCCAAATAGCGTCTTGGAAGAACAGGTTGATAATAGAGCGTCATGAAAGATTTAAGTCATATTAACCGTGATTTTTGTAAGTGTAGGAAGCAGTGAGCTATTGATAGTTTTATAAGTTTAGAGATTTGAAGCTTGATGAGGCTATAAACTTATTTTATGATAATTAGTCCTTAAATCCCATCATGGTGATACGGGTCAGGGAATTTTCATTTTTAAATGCGTTGCTGTGCGCTAGATCCCGAATCTAATTTTGCTTAATGTTAGGCTAATGAACAGTGAGCTAGATTGCTGATTGAACTCTAGAGACTTACAGGTCTAGCAGAGATTTAATTGAAGTCGTTTTAAATAATAGTTAACTGGTTTACTAATTCATTCATTTACTAATATACCTGTCGTTATTAATAAAAACAATAATAAATCTTCGTCGGGCGGTGAGGCTTTGTTAATGGCTAGAAAGTCAGATAGTCCGATGATGTTGTGTTGTGGGTTGTTTCGAAAATTATTTCGTGGATTGATTGTCAGTTGGTTGCTGTTGTTTAGTGGCCAATTGTTTGCAGCCAACATCATTATTAGTCAGGGTGCTGGTTTTACAGATAGCACAGCAGTGTCGCCAGTCGGTGGCAATAGCGGGACGACTATTGGTCAGCAGCGGCTCAAGGTGTTTGAAAAAGCCGCCGAAATGTGGGCCAGCAATTTAGGTGTGAAAATTGACGTGGTGGTTGATGCCCGTTTCGAGCCCCAGTCATGTTCATCTTCCCAGGCAGTGTTAGGCTCGGCTTCAGCCGTCAATGTTTTCGCTGATTTCCCCAATGCTCCGCTTGCTAGTACTTATTATCATTCTGCTTTAGCTAATACACTTGCTGGAATCGACCTAGCGCCAGGCCAAGCAGATATTCTGGCCAGATTTAATTCATCGATCGACAACAATAACGATTGTTTAAATAATCGAAACTGGTATTACGGTTTTGATGGTCGCTCAGGCGGCAATATTGATTTTTTGAGTGTGGTTTTGCATGAAATGGGCCATGGGCTTGGCTTTAGTACCTTTGTTAATAAATACGCTGGTAGCCGTTTTATGGGTAAGGACGATACCTACATGGCTCGGCTTTATGATGCGGTACAAGGGCTAAGCTGGACACAAATGTCGAACCAGCAGCGTCAAACTTCTATGACCAGTAATGGTGGGCTGCAATGGTCAGGTGAAGTAGCAATAGAACGCGCCCGTATTAAATTAAATTCAGGTGTTGCTGGTGATGGAAAGGTTCGCATGTATGCACCAACTACCCTCGTTGGCGGTTCGTCAGTTTCCCACTTTGATACCGTATTATCACCCGATGAATTAATGGAGCCATTTATTGGCAGTGCGGTACAGAACTTATTTTTATCGGTCGGTTTGTTTCAGGATATCGGCTGGCCACTATTTTATGATGTCGATGTACAGCTGAACTGGGTTGATCCGGCACAAAGCAATCGTCTGTTAAATTCTAAAATATCCCAGCCGGGTAAGCCTTTTACCCTTAGCTTACAAATGAATAACCAAGGTGATGATCAAGCAACCGGGCAAGTAGTGGAAATTCGACTGCCACAAGGTTTACAGATTATTAGCGCTGAGGGGGCTGGGCAATTTTCTAATAACCGTTGGCAAGTAGACCAGTTAATTGGTGGTGCCAGTGCGCAGCTGAATTTACAGTTAATAGCAGCGATGCCCATTACAGGCTCTGTTGAAGCAGAAATCGTACTCAGCACCAGTGATGACCTAGATTCTCGGCCAAATAATAACCAGCCGAATGAAGATGACCAAGTAGCGCTTGCTTTGCAGGTAATGCCTGTTGCGCCGGTGGCAGTTAATGACAATTTTACCATTGCGGCTAATCAAGCTGCTAGCTTGGCATTGTTGCAAAATGACTTGGTTAGCGCCGCCAATTTCAATTTGTCTTCGTTAGAATTTGTCAATCAAACTAGCCAAGCTGGTTGGCAGCTATTAACCAATGGCGAATTACAAATTACTCCGGCTTTTGGGTTTACTGGTCAATTAGTATTCCAGTATCGAGTTAAGGCTCAAAACTCTTCATCGTTTAGTAATTGGGCAAACGTTACGGTTGAAGTAGTTGCCGATTCTGGGGTTCGTTTACAGCCAGATATGCTGCAAGGTCGAGAAGATCAATCAATCGCGATCAATCTACTAGATAACGATCAGGGCTTAACAGATCAGGCTGCGCAGTTGGTATCATCGCCAGAGAATGGTGTAGTGACTTTGCTGGGTAATGGTTTGTTAACTTACACGCCAGACGATAATTTTAATGGTAGCGATCAATTGATCTATTCAGTGGCGGGTATTAATGCCCAAGTGTCGATTAATATTGCGCCAGTTAATGATCAACCGTTTTTCGCTGAGATTTCTGCTCAACAATTAATAGTATCTGAAGCTTGGTCGCTACAACTAATCGCCAGTGATGTTGATGGTGATTGGTTACAGTTTTCTAGTAGTAATTTACCTAGCTGGATGAGTTTAAGCGCTGGCGGCAAGTTATCTGGCGTACCGTCATCATCGGGTTCAGAGCAAATTACTCTGGCGGTGAATGATCGAGCGGGTTCCAGTGTTAGCAAAACGATTAATTTAAATATTGCACCAGCTGAAGCGAGAGGGTTGTTTTTAAGTCAACGAGCGTCTCAAGCATCAGCGGAAAGAAATAGTGAAGCGCGGTTTAGTTGGCACTTGACTAATCAGTCAGATAAAAATTTATCTCAAGTAACATTTAACCTCACTTTGCAGTCTGATACCGATTTAATTGTGCTGCAAGATAGCGCTTGTCAGAAAATTGACCAATTAACCGTTCGTTGTTCATTGGGTAATCTCTCAATTAATCAAAGTCGCACGATTGGCCTGTCGATAACTGCCGAAAAAAATGGCCAATATCAAATTTTGGCTAATGCTTCAGCAACCGGTACTGATATGACTGCCTTAGCGCCATGGGCTGTGCGGGTGACAGGGTTACCTCTAATTGAAGGCGATGGTCAAGGTCCGCAACAAACCACTTTAACCAGTAATGTGGTCAGTAAAGATTTAGACCGTGATGGTGATAAAGATTTAATTATTCTGGCCAAATCAGGTGAAGCCAATCAGATTTTGTTAAATCATCAAGGTGGCTGGCAATCGGTTGCGATGTTTGACCCAGAAAGTGATAGTTATGCGGCGGATGTTGCAGTTATTAATGGCCAAATATTTATTGCAACGGCCAATGGTGCTGGTCAGCCGAATAAATTGTACTTGTGGCAAAATGATACGTTGCAATTGGTTCAAATATTTACTCGACCAGAAGAAGCGGAAAGCCGCAGTGTTGCCTTTGCTGATCTTGACGGTGATGGTAATCAAGACTTGGTGTTTGCCAACGCGATGATTAATCAGACTGCTACTGATTCAACAGTTTATCGATATGCGCCAGTTGAAGATTCTGCAGAAAGTTTAGCAATAGGTTCAGAAAAAAATGGAGAGTTTGTTTTCTGGCAAGCATTGCAAACCGAAGATGCTCAGACGTTAGCGCTGGCAGATATTAATGCTGATGGCTGGTTAGATATTGTTATTGCTGGTTATAAAAAGGATTGGTATTACCCTAATCAGGGCGTCCAGCAAAATGCATTCTCGCAGCGCTCGGAAATTCCAAATGCAGGTTACACTAATCAATTGGCAGTGATCGATGTAGATAATGACAATCGTATTGATGATTTGGTGATGGCGCGCCAAGCCTACGGTGATTCCGATGCTAGCGAAATGCTAGATAATGCTAATCCGATTTATCGGTTTCATAATGGACAATTTAGCTTGTTGAAAAAGTTGGGTCAGGCGGACACCTTAGGTTTAATGGCCAAAGATTTAAATAATGATGGTAGTTTTGATATTGTTTTTGTTGACCAGCAAGGAGTACATGGTTTTCATCAAATCGACCCGCAGGTAATGCAACAGATTACTTCAGATTACCGTGTTGATAATATGCAAACGGCTAGTTTGGTGCAGGATCAGCAGCAAGTGCTTGATCAGTTGTTTGTTTCTAGCTCCCAGCTATTTAACACTCCACATGCAATGGCAGTTACTTCATTGGATTATGATCGAGACGGCGATGATGATTTATTATTTGCTGCAACCGAAAATGGCGGCAGTGATCTCTATTTAAATCAGGGTAATAACCAATTTTCAACCCCACAAAATAATCAAGCGGCAGGTGGTGGAGGTGGTGGTAGTTTGCACTGGCTTGGTTTGTTATTGCTTATGATTGCTTTAAAGCGCCCTTGCAAACGATTAAGAGAATAAGACTATTTTTTCGATTAAAACTTAGGAGAGAAAGATTGTTTGTCATTAAACAGGAAACCTTGGAATCTTTTATGACAGATACAAATCAGAATATTCCTATATCTTTAGATTATGGTAAACGTCAGTCAGGGGTTGTTTTATACAAAGGTTTTGCTGTTAGAGCAGACTCCAGATCAGAGGGCGAAATTTTTCAAATTGGATTTGAAGAACATATATCGCGGCATTCGGTAGAAGGTCGACCTTACCCACTCAGTTATTATTATGGTTACAAGACAACTGGTTATGGGATATCTACTAGTAAAGGCCTTCATATTTTGGGGACAGGACATCCTTATTTGTATGCCGATAAACATTATATTGTTGACTTGCGTGATCATTCCTTTGCTATAGATTTACTGGCTTCCGCAGAGGAAATGGCTCGAGACTTGCCTAGTTTTTGTAGTAAAATACAGGAGGTTAATGTTGTGGGATGTATTTCCAATGACCATGTAGTTGGTGTGGTCAGGCATATCCAAAAGGGAATGCTGGGAATTGATTTGAATGTGAATTATAAAGCCGACTTTTTGAAAAAAATTATTGAGTATGAAAAAAAAGTAGGCGAGGCAGAAGTTATGATCTAAAATTTTTTAGTCAATTTAGTGAAGACGATAGGCATAGGGGTTTTTGCAAGTTTATTGATTGAATAATGGCTGGAAAGTATTTGTTAGAATGTGGTTCTGCTTCTGATGATTATATCTGGAAAGGTGGGGTTGAGCTTTTTATGCAGGTGAAAAAAATAGAACAGCCTTTAATTCTTCTTGTGTTGGGTGGTGGAAAAAATGGACATTCAATTGCATTGTATAAGACTAATACGGAAATAAGAATTTTTGATCCAAATTTTGGTGAGTTTTGGTTTCATCAAAAGAATTTTTCCGGTTTTATTGATAAGATTATTGAAATATATTATGGGAAATATAACTTTGTTAGTTTTATGTTAATTGATTGGCTGGAGAGTGATTGGTCTAAGGCCCAAGAAATGTAGCGCCGACTTAGTCTTGCAACTGACTAAAAGCAAAAGTAATTGAGCTGCATCAGCTGTAAATTGTGTTACATATAGTGCTAGAGGGGAATGTCCGCAGCGAATGTTTGACAAGCAGGATGGTAAACATATGGTTGTGGTTTTTAAAAAACTTAAAACCATAGAAAATCGACAGATTGATGACATGCGCGTCATAATGATTGTTTATGATAATGCCGATAATGACAGTGGTGAAGAATTGCTGGTAATAGAGGTGCTGTAGCTTTTATAAAAACAAACAAAAAGGATTTTCTATGGATACTTTTAGAGAATGTCAATATGTAGTGAATTTATATCATGCGATAGGGCCATCCGGTTGTTCTGATGAAAGGTATGGTTATCGAGGTAGTTGTGGGTTGCTTGCTAGTGATGTGGTTTTGCGCACGATTTTTAAAATCATTAAAACGCCAGAAGAAATAAGGCGCGAATTAAATTATCACCATATTTGTGGTACATTGCCTGGTAAAATAGCTTCGTTTTTAAACCAAAAGTTTACTGATGCTAAAAACAACCCTCGTGTTCAATATATAGACCGAAGCGGAGGTATTGCACCAGTCTGGTTGTTGCAAGCTACAAAAAATGAAAATAATCGGGCTGCAGCTTCTGTAGATCGAATTATTTATAGCGATAGAACAAACTTTTCACCGCAGATATTTAATAGAACAGATGGTAAGGGTGTAGCTGTGATCCGCTTTATGCAGCCAACAGAAGTTGGTTGCACGGGCAAGCCTTTTTTGGGGCATTTTTTTTTGCAAGTGGATTTTGATAATTTTGTGCTCCATCCTGACAGGCCGCATATAGCAAGAAGATTTAAAGATATAGAAAGTCAATGGGCTGACGGTATGTACGATATCGTAATTGTTTTCGACAAAGAGGATGAGATTATTGAAAATGATTTGGAAGTGGTAGATTTGTGATTATTATTAAAAAAAGTTGTTTTAGTTAAGATTAATGAACGATAGTTGAAGATGGAATCGAAGGCTAAGTATCTAATATTTTGTGATTTTTTTTGAGCTGAAAAAGGGGTCGGATGCTTTTTTAAATGATGTTTTTTCAGGAAGGCAGATAAAAACACAAGTGGAAATAGATGCACGATGGGTAGATGCAATGTAAGATATAGTAATTACTTACGATCACTCTGATTTGGAAAGTGATGAATCTGTAGAAGACGATAATTAATTATCTTAGTATTATTTTAAAACTAGTAATTATTCAATGCATCACACCAAATCAGCTGATTTTCCCTAAACAAATCCTAGCAAGGTTTGCCTGAAAATAATAACGGCGAAGGTCTTTTAATTTTGACTATGTCTCGCCATGTTGTTTTCATATAAAATGTAACTTCGAATTCAGCAATGAAATAACGCACTCTGTTCTGTGTGGAAATGCTCCCGATTATCCTTGTCACTAAAGATTCTGGTTGCATTAAAAAGGCCGAAATATCGGCCTTGTAGTTAAATCATTTTTTAGTGTGTTTTATTTTTCTTGCCAAGCTTTAGCGATCTCTTCAGCAATAATTGCTAAGCCGCGCTTTAGTTCGTTTTCATCTCTGGCGTAATTAATGCGGATGCATTCATCGCGGTGCTGCCATTTATCTTCTACTTCGCCAGTTAACCCCGGGAAGAAATAATGGCCAGAAACCACCAGTACTTCTCTGGCTTTTAAGCGGTTGTAAAGTTCAAGGCTACTAATGGGTAAATCCGGGAACCACAACCAAAGGAACATTGCACCTTCTGGTTTGTGGATTTTATAGGGATAGTCGCCTGCTTTAGCCATATTTTCGATAAAAGTAGAGACTGCAAATTGAGCGTGCTTCTGATACCAGGGGCGAATCACATCTTGGCATAAATTCATCAGCTGGCCATTTTTGACCATTTCTAGAGTTAACAAACTGCCCAAGCTACTAGGCGATAAATTCTGAATCGCGGTCACTGAACTGATTGCCTTAATCACTTCTGGTTTGGCAACGACTATGCCAGTTCGAGTGGCCGGTAGCCCAAGCTTGGAAAGGCTCAGGCATAAAATCGTATTGTCATTCCAAAAAGGTTTGGCATCGGTATAAATTAATCCTGGGAAAGGTAAGCCATAGGCATTATCCAGAATTAACGGAATGTCGTTGTCTCGTGCTAGTTGGTCTAAGTGCGCCAATTCTTCATCGGTAATCACATTACCGGTTGGATTGGTCGGTCGAGAAACGCAAATTGCTCCAGTATTTTCTCCAATATGCAGCCGATTGAAATCGACATGATATTTGTAGAAGGGCGCTTCGAGCATTTCGATTTCTGGCAAGGTGGACTTGAAAATTTCATGGTCCAAGCCGGTGTCGGCATAGCCGATATATTCCGGAGCCAGTGGGAATTGAATCTGCTTAAAGCTGCCATCGGAGAATTGGCCGCCAAACAGGTTGAACAGTACAAAAAAGGCTGACTGACTACCGTTGGTGAGTGCAATGTTTTCTGGGCCAACCTGCCAGCCAAATTGCTGCTTGAGCATTTTTGCCAGCTCAACGATGAATTCTGACTCGCCTTGAGGTGGATCGTAGATGCCAATTAGCCGACGTAGCAGTGCCGGGTCTTGTGCTATTTCCAGCATTCTTTGCTGCAAAATTTGCTCTACTTCGGGAATGTGCGCTGGATTACCACCGCCCATCATCACTGTATTTTCTCCAGATGCTGCCAGTGCTCGGCCAAGATCATCCATTAGGGAGAGAATTCCGGAATTGCCGGTGAATTTTTCACCAAATTTAGAAAACTGCATGGTGGTTTATGTGAGCCGAAGCAATGTTTGAAATAACGGGTCATCCATTATAGAAGAGGCGGCGGCTATTTCGCCAGCAGTAAATATCCTTGCTGATTAAATTGTTATTAAATCAAATGAATTGCAGTAGAAGTTATGAATATTTGTAAGCAGATATCTACTGTGGTTTGTTCAAACGGCTGTGATCTGGCGCGCGGAATAGCACCATTCAATGGTGCGGTGAAAGCAGATCAACCAAGCTCTAAATAGAAACTTAAATGGCAGGTTATGCAATGAAGTGGATTTATACCCTTAGTGGTTTGTTAGTTTTAGTAGGTGGCATTGGGATAGTGGTGATGATGAATGTTTCCTCAGAGCCAGTGGCTATTACTGATAGTGTTAAAACTAGAGTTTTGGAGCAGCAATCATCTAAGCAAAACAGTTACACCAATGAAGTGGTTGCCAATCAAGGGCAGTCCAAAGCGTCTGGATTGCCAAACTTGAATACCCGTCAATTGCCTGCGGATGTTTTAAATCAAGCAATAAAATTGAATGGCAAACCACTTGAATTATCTGAAGCACTGATTCAGTCAATGCGCCAAGATGACCAAGGGCTAGAAGAACAAGTTCTTTCTGACGGCACCAAACAGGTATTTCTACAAGGTCGTTTTCATCAACCTCAGACGGTAACCATTACTGATGATGGTCAAATAAAGATTGATCATTTTTAGCGGGGTTTACTCAGTTGACTAGCCTTAATTTTGTCAAGCCAATCGCGTAACGGGTAGTTAAATCAGTCATATCAGAAGTATCTAACTAACTGTTTGGTTATAACCAACATTTCCTTGCGTTTTATCAATGAATACTGTCGTGACTTGATCAGTTTTCTTTGTTGTAACTTTCTGATAAAAAGCACTCATTCCATAAAACATTCCAGAAGAAATCATGAAAAAATTGTTGCAGTACACGTTGTTTTCAATCTTGCTTAGTTGGTTTCCGCTGCAGGTTTCCGCTGAGGTATTTACCTTTACCGCGATTCCTGATCAGGATGAGCAGCAGTTGCAAAAGCGCTTTGGCAAGGTAGCAGAGTATTTGTCTGAGCAGCTAGGTGTTGAAGTTCGCTACATTCCGGTTAAGTCATACGCAGCTGCTGTCAGTGCATTCCGTAACGACCAAGTCCAACTAGCATGGTTCGGTGGTTTGTCAGGTGTTCGTGCGCGTCAGTTGGTACCTGGCTCAGTTGCGATTGCTCAGGGTGTAGAAGATCAGGCGTTTGAGACTTGGTTTATCGCCAATAAGCAAACAGAAATTGATGCTTCAGCTAACTTGTCTGAAAAATTACGCGGCCTACGTTTCACTTTCGGTTCTAAAGGCTCTACTTCAGGCCGTTTGATGCCTGAGTATTATGTGCGTCAGCAGTTCAATCAAGCTCCAGAGAAGGTGTTCTCACGAGTTGGTTTTAGTGGTGACCACAGTCGTACTATTGCATTGGTTCAAGCTGGGGCTTATCAAGCAGGTGCGGTTAATTTTAAGGTGTGGCAGCGTGAACTGGCTGAAGGAAAAATCGATACCAGTAAAGTTGATGTGATCTGGAAAACACCGGCGTACCCTGATTACCAATGGAGTGTTCGAGGTGATATCGAACAGCGTTGGGGTAAAGGCTTTACTGACAAATTACAGCAGGTTTTGCTGAACATTAAGCAGCCTGAAATTCTGGAAAGCTTTCCACGCAGCGGGTTCATCAAGGCAGATAATTCCGACTACCAACCCATTTTGGATACGGCAAAGAACATTGGTCTAATCGATTAATGTTTCAGCTGCAGTCAGTCAGCATTCATTATGACGATTTATCGGTATTAACCGATATTTCGTTTGAGATTAGACCGGGCGAAAAAGTTGCCTTGGTTGGTGAGAGTGGCTGTGGCAAATCCAGTTTGCTGAATTATTTGCGTCAGCAATTAGCAGCTGAACAGCTGGCATGGTGTCCACAGCACCATGGCCTAGTTCCGCCGTTATCAGCTTTTCATAATATCTTTATGGGTCGTCTGGAACAGTATTCGCTGTTTCAGGCGGTGCGTAACTTGATCGTACCGCTGGCCAGTGAAAAGCAAATAATTGAGCAGTTATTAGTCGAGTTGGGATTGTCGGAAAAACTGATGATTTCAATTGATCGTCTCTCAGGCGGACAGCAGCAGCGAGTAGCTTTAGCGCGTGCGCTGTTTCGTCAAGCAGCGGTTTTTTTGGGTGATGAGCCGGTTTCTGCACTTGATCCAGTGCAGGGTAAAAAAATGCTGCAACTGATAAATCAGCGCCATCAAACCAGTGTGGTTGCATTGCATGATCGAGATTTGGCATTAGCGTGCTTTGATCGAGTGATTGCACTGGGTCAACAGCAGATTGTTTTAGACGCTCCTGCTTCACAGCTAACACGAGCCGATCTGGATGCGGTTTATGCCCGGCGCTAAAGGCCCGTTTTCATCTAGCAATATAAAGTTGCCAAAATCTTTTAGTTTATCGAATGGAATAACCACCGCGGCAAATTACAAAAAGTTATCGCTGCTTTTGCTGGCGCTTGCTGTGGCATTGGTTTTTGTTTCTGATTTGACCGTGATTCACTCTGACCCTTGGTTTGAACTGCAACGAATGCTAATTGGTGTCGTTACACCAGATTTTAGCCAGATTGATCAGCTAGGTTTTTCTATTCTTACCACCTTGGCATTTGCCATATTGGGTGTTGCTGGTGGCTTGTTGTTGGGCTTTTTGCTGGCGCTTTATTATCCGCAGTCAGCACTGCTTCGCACGATTTGCGCCCTAACTCGTTCAGTTCATGAGTTGTTTTGGGGGCTTATCCTAATTCAGATTTTTGGGTTGTCATCTCCTGCCGGTTTGCTGGCAATCGCTATTCCTTATAGCTGTACTTTCGCCAAGGTGTTTGCCGAACAAATTGAGCATGCGTCGAATCAACCATTAAATGCACTGGCAAGCTCCCATGGTCTGGCGGCGCAGTTATATGCCAAGGTGCCATTAGTTTGTCAGCAAATGAAGAGCTACATACTGTATCGCACTGAATGTGCCCTGCGAGCCAGTGCAATACTCGGTTTTATCGGGCTGCCAACGTTGGGCTTTCATTTGGAAACAGCACTGAGTCATGGCGATTATTCGACAGCTGCTGCGGTGCTTTACCTGTTTGTTTTATTGGCAGGTAGCTTGCGCTGGTGGCTGCGCGGCTGGAGTTGGTTGCTTGCGGTGGTGGTCAGTAGCTTTACCATTTCCTGGGAACATCATTTTCAGTTGCGCTTTTTATGGCGCTTTGTTTCACAAGACATCGTGCCGGCACCGTTAAAAAATGGCTGGGTAGATGGCTGGCCGCAAGCATTGCTCGACTGGTTGATTTCATTGTTGCCGCAAATTAGCGACGGTGTTCTGAACAATCTGCAAGTCGGCTTTCTAGCGATGGTGTTCAGTGGTTCGATTGGCCTGATAGCTTTTCCGTTGGTAGCGGACAATCTAAACAGCGGTAAAAAACTCTGGTTAAGTCGCTTGTTACTATTAATAGTGCGCAGTTTGCCGGAGTTTTTGCTTGCGTTTGTATTGCTAATTGTTTTTGGACCTTCTTTACTTCCCGGTTTATTAGCGCTAGCGATTCATAATGGTGCGGTTATTGCCTATATGGTGGCGCGTTACAGTGAAGGTTTACATTTAAGAGACGATGCTTCTCGAGGTGGTTACCTGTATTTTTATGAGGTATTGCCAAGGCTTTACGGTAGTTTTCTGGCTTTCCTATTTTATCGATGGGAAGTGATTATGCGGGAAACAGCGGTATTAGGCGTTATCGGCATTCCTACGCTAGGTTTTTATATTGATTCGGCGTTCGAAGAATTTCGACTTGATCGTGCATTTTTGTTGGTTTTTATTTCAGCGTTACTCAATTTGCTGGTAGATCAGTTTTCTCGCCGCGTTCGAAGTCGCCTTGGCTAACTTGCTCTAAATGCCACCCTTTCGTTTTGACCGTTTTTGAATGAGTGACATTTGCCGGTAGTTCAAAGGTGGCTTAGGTGTAGGTTAAACCTTGATGTAGCTGCGTTTTGATGGCTAGTAAAATGCTGGCTTTTCTTTTGAAGTAAATGAACATTTTTTTGAGTGATGATGTTTTAAAGTCAGAGTTTTGCTGTTGAATCAATGAGGTGGGTAGTTTGCTCAATGTTAGTCAAACTAATGGTTTCTGATCAGTAGATGGTAGGTTGTCGGACAAGAAATGCTAGCGATATAAGATGCATAAGCCTTGTGGGATCTAGCTTATCGATAGGTTTGTCACTTTCAGCGGTTAAGCCGAATAATTCAGCAGGTCAAAAAATGTAAGTTGTTGGGTAAATAACTGTGACATGCTGCTGTTAGAGGCTGAATCCTTGACCTTGAGCAATAAACTAAATTCTTTGAGTTCAGTTACGAAATATACCCTCTCTTTTCGGTTGCACGAGAGAGGAAAAATCAAGATGATGAGCGTGACTTGTACAACGTGGGCTCGAGGAATTCTCGACGCAGACCTACTAACTCAGTAGAAATTTCCAACAGGCAACTGTGGCCATAAAATTTAGAGTGGTCTAAGGACGCTTTGTTTCTGAGTTAGGGCGGAGAGGTTCCGGTTTACGATGTGCTGTGCTTATCTAAGGGGGAGTTAATTAAATGCGTAAGATGACCAAATTAGCAACAGCTATTGCTCTGACGCTGGCTGCATCCAGCGCGATGGCCGCATATAAGCCATCAGTAATATTCGATATGGGCGGCAAGTTTGATAAGTCGTTCAACCAAGCAGCATATGCTGGTGCGGAAGAATTCAAAAAAGCCACTGGCATTAGCTACGGCGAATTCGAAATCACCAACGAAGCTCAGCGTGAGCAAGCAATGTTGCGCATGGCGCAGCGTGGCTTTAGCCCAATCGTTGCAGTTGGTTTCCAACAAGCGCCTGTTGTTGAAAAAGTTGCTAAGAAGTTCCCTAACACTAAGTTTGTTATCATCGACTCAGTAGTTGATCTGCCAAACGTTCGTTCGGTAGTCTTCAAAGAGCAGGAAGGTTCCTTCTTGGTAGGTGCATTAGCAGCAATGAAGTCTGAATCTCATTCAGTTGGCTTCGTTGGTGGTATGGCTATTCCTCTGATCAAGAAGTTTGCTTGTGGTTACGAGCAAGGTGCCAAGTATATTTCTAAGGACACTAAAGTTCTGCAGAATATGACTGGTACTACTCCAGCAGCATGGAACAACCCAACTAAGGGTGGTGAGCTGGCTAAATCTCAGTTCGACCAAGGCGTTGACGTAGTTTATGCAGCGGCAGGCGGAACGGGTGTTGGTGTTTACCAGGCAGCTAAAGATAGCGGTAAGTTCGCTATCGGTGTTGACTCTAACCAGAATCATATCCATCCAGGTACCATGCTGACTTCTATGGTTAAGCGTGTTGACGTTGCAGTTCGTACTGCATTTGAAGATGTTCAAACGGGCAAGTTCACTCCTGGTCTGCAAGTTCTGGGTCTGGCTCAGGAAGGTGTGGGTTGGGCATTAGACGAGAACAACCGTCCATTAATCTCTCCAGAGATGCAAGGCAAGCTAGATAAGCTGCGCCAAGAAATCATCTCAGGTAAGATCAAAGTTCACGATTGGAATACTACCCAGTCTTGCACGTACTAATCTTGGATCGATCAAGATAAATCGCTTGCCCGGCCTGGTAATAAGCCTGAGCCGGGTGAGTATAAGTTAGATACGACGTTGGTAATTCAAGTTGAAGACTCAGTGCTTAACTATCAGGCTGAATCGACAACTTTTTTATTGTTTCTGACACCTGTTATTAATCCGGCTGATAGTGGAGCGCCCCTCCATGACGAATCCTGCGATAGAACTGCAGAAAATCAATAAGCGTTTTGGTCCTGTCTGGGCCAATAAAGATATTGATCTTAAAGTGATGCCTGCGACCGTTCACGGAATTATCGGTGAAAATGGTGCGGGTAAATCGACCCTGATGTCCATTCTTTATGGTTTTTATACGGCTGACAGCGGCGATATGCTGATGGCGGGCAATAAAGTTGATATCAGAAATTCTCAACAAGCGATTGCCAAAGGTATCGGCATGGTTCACCAGCACTTTATGTTGGTGGAAACCTTTACCGTTTTGGAAAACGTGATGTTGGGTGCGGAAGGTGGAGCATTATTAGACAGCTGCACGGATACCGCACGAACTGCACTGAAAGAAATTGAAAAGAAATATGGGCTGGATATCGATCCGGATGCCATTGTTGGTGAACTACCAGTTGGTTTGCAGCAGCGAGTAGAAATTCTCAAAGCATTGTATCGTGGTGCGAAAATTCTGATTTTAGATGAGCCGACAGGTGTATTAACACCTCAGGAAGCCGATCAGCTATTTGCCATTCTCAATACATTGCGTGAGCAGGGTGTGACGATTCTTTTAATCACCCACAAACTGAAAGAAATTATGGCGATCACCGATGCGGTTTCGGTCATGCGTCGTGGCACTATCGTGGCTCACCGCGAAACTGTGAAGACTTCGACAGAAGAACTAGCTGAGTTAATGGTTGGCCGTAAGGTTCTGTTGGAAGTAGATAAAGGTGAAGCCAATCCAAGCGATGTAAAGCTGAAGCTCAATAATGTCAGTTTTTACGATGATCGTAAGGTGAAGCTGTTAAAAGACATTAGCTTTGAATTGAAAGCAGGTGAGATTTTGGGCGTTGCCGGTGTCTCGGGTAATGGCCAATCTGAGTTGTTAAAAGTGTTGTCTGGTGCGATTACTCCTCAAGAGGGTGTCATGGTAATCAATACCATGGGACAAACGCATACCTTTACGCCGTCAGATCTGCGTGACTCACGTATGATGCGCCACATTGCAATGGGGCACGTGCCTGAAGATCGTTTAAAACAAGGTTTGGTTAAAACCTTTGTTGCTCAAGAAAATGCAATCTTAGGATATGAAGATCGTGATGAGTACGGCACACCGTTGCTGAACCCAGAAACGATTAAAAAGGCCACCCATGAAATGATGGAAGCCTATGATGTTCGCCCTGCTTTGCCTTCATTGAAAGCCGCTAACTTCTCTGGTGGTAACCAGCAGAAGCTGATACTGGCCCGTGAAATGCTGAAAAACCACGAAATTTTGCTGGTGGGTCAGCCGACACGTGGTGTCGATATCGGCGCGATTGAATTTATCCACCGTAACTTGATTGCCGCTCGTGATGCAGGTGCTGCAGTGCTGCTGGTATCAGTTGAACTAGATGAAATCATGTCGCTGGCAGATCGGATTATTGTGATATCCGATGGCCGGATTTCTGGTGAAGTAATGGCTAAAGATACTAACGAGCGTGAGCTGGGTCTGTTAATGGCCAACGTTAGTAAGGGTGAGGAGAACGCCTAATGAGTGCTTTTCAAGAAAGTCCTGCATGGGTAAGAGTAGGGCTAGTCCCGATACTTCAGTTAACGCTAGCATTGGCCGTTTCATCTTTGGTTGTGCTAATGGTCGGTGAGAGTCCGATTGAAGCACTTAAGCTGATGGTATATGGCGCGACCAATCTAGAATATGGCGGGTTGGCATCGACTTTATATTATGCAACCAACTTTATCTTTACTGGTTTAGCCGTTGCCGTCGCATTCCATGCTGGCTTGTTCAACATTGGTGGTGAAGGTCAGGCATATGTCGCGGGTTTAGGTGTTGCTATTGTGGCCCTGACTTTTGACAGCACATTAAATGTTTGGCTGATGGCACCGATGATTATTGTTATCAGTGCTTTGTTTGGTGCGGTTTGGGGTGTTATTCCCGGCTACTTGCAAGCTAAGCGTGGCTCTCACATTGTAGTAACCACCATTATGTTTAACTTTATTGCTGCAGCAGTAATGGGTTATGCATTGGTCGAAATTATTGCACCTATGGGTGGTAACTCAACTGATAGTCGCTATTTTGCAGCGACTTCGGTATTCCCTAAGCTAAATGAAATCTGGCCAGATATTCCTTCATCCTTGCTAAACCCAACTTTGCTGATTGCATTGATAACAGCTTGGCTGGTGTGGGTGTTAATCTGGAGAACGCGTCTTGGTTATGCAATTCGCGTGGTAGGGCAAAACCCTAAAGCGGCGGAATATGCAGGTATTAACGTAGCGCGCATCATCATTATCACCATGGCTATTTCTGGTGCTTTGGCCGGTATGATGGCAATTAACGAAGTCTATGGCGCTCAGTCTCGTCTGATTCTGAACTTTACTAATGGCTTTGGTTTTATTGGTATTGCGGTGGCTTTGATGGGGCGTAACCATCCTGTTGGCGTTATTTTGGCTTCGATTCTGTTTGGTGCACTCTATCAGGGTGGTACCGAGCTGCAGTTTGATATGCCAAGCCTGAATCCTGAGCTAATTATGGTAATTCAGGGTGCTGTTATCTTCTTTACTGGTGCGTTGGATCGATTGGTTCGTGATCCAGTAGAGAAAATGTTTATGCGAAAGTCGACTGAGGAGGCCTGATCATGGATGCAAGTGTTTGGATTTTTTCAACCCTGGATTCAAGTATCCGTCTGGCGGTGCCACTGATTTTTGCTGCAATGGGCGGTATTTTCTCAGAGCGTTCGGGTATCGTCGATATCGGTCTGGAAGGTAAAATGCTGTTTGCTGCTTTTGTTGCAGCCGCTACCAGCTACGCTACAGGTTCTGCATGGTTAGGTATGTGTGCCGGCATCATGGGTTCAGTTGCCTTATCGATGGTGCATGGTTATGCCTCAATCAATATGCGTGGCGATCAGGTGATCTCTGGTTTGGCAGTCAATTTCTTTGCTGCTGGTATGACAGTCACATTGGGTCACGCTTGGTTTAGTCGCGGTGGTCAAACGCCAGGTCTGATTGGCGATCAGCGTTTCTTGCCTATCGAGCTGCCAGGCGCTGAATGGTTAGGTGATACCATTCCATTCTTTGGCCCGTTATACCGTGAAGTGATTTCTGGTCATAACATTTTGGTTTATTTATCATTTGCCATTGTTGGCGTTACTTGGTGGGTGTTGTTTAAAACCCGCTTTGGTCTGCGTTTACGTGCGGTAGGTGAAGAACCAAATGCAGTAGACACTGCAGGTATTTCAGTTGCTTGGATGCGTTATCGAGCAATTGCTTTTACCGGTGTCTTTTGTGGTCTGGCAGGTGCTTACTATTCAACTGCGCAAAATGCGGCGTTTGGTAAAAACATGACTGCAGGGCAAGGTTATATCGCTTTAGCGGCAGTTATCTTCGGTAAATGGCGTCCAAAAACAGCATTGTTTGCCTGTTTATTGTTCGGCTTCCTAAGTGCTTTGGAAACCCGAATGCAAGGTGTTGCAATTCCTGGAATTGGCGTGCTGCCAACTCAGGTATTCTCGGCGCTGCCATATGTTCTGACAGTTGTATTATTGGCTGGCTTTATCGGCAAAGCAGTCGCACCAAAAGCAGTCGGTCAGCCTTACATTAAAGAGCGTTAATTGCTGTTTTAAATATTTGTGCTTTAGCATTTAATGCTAAAAAAACCGGAGTTCAGAAATGGGCTCCGGTTTTTTTACACCGGTGTAATGCATTTTAAAAGAAGCATGACTGTAGTGTGATTTTCTTAAAGTAAAGGGAATAATGTCAGTGTTGTATCTGCTTTTGCTTGGTCCAACAATTTTGCTGGGTTGTGGCTTTGTTTTTGATGGCCAGAAGTTTGGCTGGAAAATCAGTTGGCTTTGGCAAATTGTACCGCTGATTTTATTGGTGGGTTATTGTGTCTGGCTTTTCTCGATTGGCAGCGATCAAGCGTTGCAAATGTTTCACGATCAAGGGGGTGGATTCAGATCCGGTATCAGGGGCGATACAACTTTTATTTTACCGGGTTTGGCATTTGCTGCGGTAATTTTTCCCGATCAACTTTATAAAATTGGCCCTGATCCTGCGAAAATTGCCTGGCTAGGCTTGAAAGGCTTATATCGATTTGCAGGTGTTGTTGCATTGTTTTTTATTTTCATTAGGCAGTATTTGTTTTCTCTATAGTTTGCCTCATTCACCCCACCGCCAACCAAACTCCGACGCCCATCATTAAACTGCCAGCGATGCGGTTCATCAGCTTGACGTTATCTTTGTTCATTAAAAAATGACTGAGTGCTTTGCCGCCACTGGCGTAAATTAATAAACAGCTAAATTCCAGTGTTAAAATAATGGCGATCAGTGAAATTAACTGTGGTACAAGCGCTTTGCTGTTATCTAAAAATGGTGGCAGCAGGGTAATAAAAAATGCCCAGCCCTTAGGGTTGGCAATCGCGGTGATAAATCCATTCAGTGCTAACTGCCATTTCCCTTGGCGGGCTCGTTCGCCTTTGCCCTCGCTTCCAGGCTCTGGAAGCACCAGCTTGCCTTTGGATTGCCACATTTGGATGCCCAGCCAAATCAGATAAGCCCCACCTGCCAGTTTGAGCACAATAAAAGCTTCCGGCAGTTTGAGCATAATGGTTGCCACGCCCAGTGCTGCTGCAGAAGCTACTAGGCCAACGCCAATCAATTCACCCCACATCATATGTAAACTGCGGCGAATCCCGATCGACATGCCAAGGGTCAGTGCCAGTGTCATGCACATGCCCGGTGTAATCGAGACAAAGAAAAAGGTCGGTATGAAGATTGAAAGCAAGGCAATAGACATGGCTAAATGACAAATGATTAAAGAACCGGCGACAATGTAACAGAAAATAGCATCAGTTAAGAGTTAGAGAGGAGTTGTGGATGAAGCAATCAATTGTACATATCGCATTGGTAGTCAATGACTACGATGAAGCGATTGATTTCTATGTAAACAAGCTTAAGTTTGAGCTGATTGAAGACAGCTATCAACCAGAACAGAATAAGCGTTGGGTGGTGGTGTCTCCGCCAGGTTCAAACGGTGTAGCCCTGCTGTTGGCCAAAGCATCCAAGCCAGTGCAAAAAACATTTGTCGGCAATCAGGCCGGTGGTCGGGTCTTTTTGTTTCTGAAAACTGATGATTTCTGGCGCGATTACAAAAGAATGCTAGAGCTGGATATTAAATTTGTTCGTCCACCCGCCGAGCAAGATTATGGCACGGTCGCTGTATTTGAAGATCTCTACGGAAATTTGTGGGATTTATTGCAATTAAATCCAGATCACCCGATGGCGGGGCGAAGATAGGTAGAAGCAACTTGATTGGCAGAAATGTTAACCAGTTTATTCTGTTAGAAGCTGTTTAAAATCTATTTTCAAACAAATAAATTTAAATACAACCGCTTGAAGTAACTGATAATATCCGGTGGCACACCATCCTTGGCAACTGGGTTCCGGCATCCATGCTAGGAATGACAGAGTGCGGGGGATCCAGTCACATGGAGGTGGGTTTAAAGCTCAAAGATTCTCAACACGTTCTTAGAGGCTCTCCGGGAATCAAAGTTGCGCAAAATATCAGTTTTGCGGTATTTGGAAAGAAATAAACCTTACCATGGAATAAAAAACGGCACCGAATAAGGTGCCATTTTTTTTGGATGGAATAAATCTTGCTGCTACTGAAGTAGCTTAAAAGAGCAGATGCTTTCAGGCAACAAACTGCCAATCTGAGCATTTATATGTTTTTTCTGGCAAATGACCGCCAGGCAGGGGTAAGTGAATGAAGGGAATCATAGTTGCTGTTTTAGCGCTGTTTCTTGTGAGTTGTGCAACGATAAAGCTTTGGGATTACGATGACTATTCAGAAAAATTTATAATCAGTTTTTAGAAGCAGAATCTCATCAGTTAATCGTAGCGGGTGATCAGCATGGTTTTTTTATTTCTATGAATGAAGATCTGGAAAAACTAAAACCACTTTACCAACATAACATTCCTTATCGGATTGACTTTGGGCGATTCAAGGTTGCTACAGACAATACACTCTCGGCGG
The DNA here is from genome assembly GCF_003097315.1 of Pelagibaculum spongiae. Taxonomy (NCBI): domain Bacteria; kingdom Pseudomonadati; phylum Pseudomonadota; class Gammaproteobacteria; order Oceanospirillales; genus Pelagibaculum; species Pelagibaculum spongiae. The sequence continues at coordinate 305,150 of NZ_QDDL01000003.1, read as the reverse complement.
ATATAACCATTGAGGTTGATATGGATGTGGCTGAGAATGCTGACTTATACTCAGAGACTCCGAAATTGCTAAAACAAATGGGCTTTAGTAATGCCGGTTATGCGTCATTTGGTGTTAAAGGGAATAGTTATCAACTTGATATTTCAAAGTTGACGACGTTAGTGAAACCATGCGATGGGCGTACGATCAGAGTCGATTTTGAGGAGGGGCTTCCACAAAAAGCGGCAAAAGTGGCTTTGACCCCTGCTGCGCTGGCTATTGATGTCGCGGCTTCGCCTGTTTATGTTGTATTCGGGCTTGTTCTAGTAACAATTATGGCTGGTAAATGATTGATAGTGTGCTTGTTGTTTGGGGTGTGTTGTTTAGAGTGTGTATTAATTTAATGCATGCTTATCCAGTAATACGTTATTTAATAAAACAGCAGTATAATTTAATGGTAAGGAAACTATTGTGAAAAAATCGCTGTTGCTAATCTTGATGTTCTTTTTGAATGGATGTGCCACTTACGCTATGTGGAAAATTGATGAAAAAGAAGAAAATAGTTTTACGTCGGTGGTTTTAGACCCAGTGATAGCGGGTTATTATCATTCAGAAAAAAATGAGTTTTTACTGCTAGGGCTTGAATATGCATATTTGTTTGAAAAGGATAGGGATTTCAATTCGTTTCAACCAATTTATGATCATGTTTTGCCCTACCGAACATCATTTTCGAAGCTCAGTCTAGGGTTCAATAATAACTTTAATACTAGGGTGACCGTAACCGTAGCACCTGATTGTTATTGTAAGCGTCTTATCCTTGATGAAATAGCCGAAAAAGAGTTAGTGAGAAATGGTTTCATGAAAAATGCATTAGGCTACTACGAGCTGGATCTTCGGGTTTCAGGAAAGCGATTTGATTATGATAAAGATGAACTAGATGCTGCCTATCTGGATGTTGGGTTTCCAGATATATCAATAAGCTATGATGAAAATAATAATGAATACGGGGCTACTTTAACTAAAATATCACTTACTCCATTTATGCTCAAAAAAGACTTGTCGCTGATGGCTTCAACCAATCCCTATTTGCTGGCGGTTTTTTATGGAGTTGTTGGTTTAACTGTTTGGGTTGTCGAGGAGTTTGAAGGTGGTATTGTCCCTCCGTAGAATAGTCCGCTGTGATAATGGAGCTGAGTTTATAAGCCCGATTTAAAGCATCGTGTGAAAATAACAAATACGGATTGAATGGTGGTAGTTGAAAAATACAAGGCTAGGCAATGCCTAGCCTTGTGGAATCATATCCAGTTTGTTGCTGATTGCTGTAAATGTTTCACACGGCGATCCGCCGTAATAATCAAAACAGATCTGACCACTGCTCACCGCAATATGACTCAGGCTAACCGAGGTTGCGTCGTCCCGGTGTAAGCAAATAGATAAATGATTGGGGTGTTCACCGTGGTAACGATGAAATGCCAGCAGATCTTTGGCTGTTTTTTTCTCTGGCAGTGTTGCCCAAGCAGCAAAACGAACCTGGCTAACTTCAGGGAATTTAACTGAGGATGAAGTAAATGGCGCATCTTTTTTGCTGAATGTTTCCAGCTGCTGGCCACTCCATTGGAAAAAACTCGCTTGATTTATTTCTGGGAAAAAAGCCACCAGTGTAAAAGGTGCAAAATGGCTCATATCCATATTTGTTACAGTGCTTTCCAGCTGAAGGTAATCTTTACAACCGATTAGGTTACGCACCAGTTGACCGCGGGAAACCAGCGGGCCTTTTGGCATTTCGCCTTGGTAAAAATTTAACAAACAAAGGCTCAAACCCGTTTCATTAACTGCAATCCAGCTACCTTTTCCTACCGGATCTATCGGCATCAGAAAATTGCAGTGTTGACCTGTCAGTGAGCTGGATTCGCTATACAGTGATGGAGGTTCGGCAAGGGCTCGAGTGCGCTGTTCATCGCGATTGAAAAACAGCTGATAACCAGCGTTATCAAATAACCAACTGACAGTACACATGGATAATTTCGACTTTTATACAGTAAGAGAAATAAAACAAAAGATGTTTTGAATGCCTAGAGAACCGATCCGCAGCTATTAAGCTTGCTGGGATCGATTAAACGATGCAGTCGTTGGAGCTTGACCAATTGCTGAGTCAACTTGATGACCAATTAAGCGGGCAATTGCCGCCATAATCGCTAAATGGTGAACCAAGTGGCTGGAAGTAAAGCATAGTTCACGACCCAGCGTTGAAGTCACTTGAATGCTTTGGGTGCTAGATAGCATCACTTCAGATTTCACTTCAATCGGCTCAAACAAAGTTTGTTCCGTTAAAGTTTCTAGCCAGTTACGCGTTTGCTGAAGCTCTAACAAACCTACTGATTTATCCGTTTCTAAAGGAATCCCACGACGGCGAACATCGTAATCGATCAGGCCATTCTGCAATGGATGCATCATTGCCATATAAAGATCCAGGATATGTCGCAAGTGTTGGCCAATCGAGCTTTCAAACAAGCTACTACCGGTGTATTGATAGTCTTGTTCGCTGAGCTTTTCTATAAATTCACTCAGTTGATCGATGGTTTCAATATTGCCTTTTACAATCGTGTGCATGTGCGGATTCCAAAAAATTATCTGTAGTTCTGAGCCAGCTGATAAGCATTTTGTCGTGCGTATAAAAAGTAAATGCTCGCTAATGGGGCGCTAGCCCAGTAAATCCAGCTTAAAACAGTTTGATTATTATTTAGCTGGTCATAGTTAAATGGCAAGCCAAGTTGGCTGTTCGATAGCAGTTGTAGCAGCAGTGCAACGGCTGCGAAAAACACCCCAACACCCAATTGGGTGAACCAGCTTTTTGCTAGAAGATAGCGCTGAGTTGGCTGTTTGTCTGCAAGATCGAAGAAAAGCTTGTTAAACGCCAGTCGAAACAAGCTAGTAAAAAATGCGATTGCCACGATGGCTATCGATAGCATCAGGTTGTTATGATCTGGTGAGACCCAGCCTCGTAATATCCATGATGCAATATATAAGACAGTCGCTGCTTGAAATAGTTTATAAGCATCGACTTTGTCGATCTGACGTTTGATCAGGAAGAATATTACTGACAAACAAATCGTCAAGGTCACAATAATTAAACTAAGTCGACTGAAGCTTTGCTGGCCAATAAAAAATAACGAAAGTAGCCAGAAATAGCTTTCCAGAAACAGAAACAATCCATCAACAATAAATACGCCGCGAGAATTTTGCGAATCCTTAAAACGTATCACTTCCGATAAAGGAACTGTCTCGACAGTTTGTTGACCGACAGCCTGGTCGATTTGCTGACGATTGTTTACCGATTGTTGCATCCATAAACCAACAGCAGAAATTAGCAGGCTTAAAGCGAGTAACCAGCTTCCGCCATGATTTTCTAATAAGTAGCCGCCGGTTAAAATACCTATTTTGAGCAGGATGCCTACCAATATTTGGAAATTTCCAAACTCATTGCCTGAATTTTGGCTGGTGCTGAGCTTTTTAAATAACATTCGCTGGGGAAGCCAATAGCAACAGCTATAAACGCCATTCAATACTGCTAATACCAATATTTGAAAACTGGTTTGTGGCATAAGAACCAGCATACCCACCAGCAAACATTCGCTGAAAAAAGCCAGTTTGATCATCGAATGATTAAAACGACTATTTCTCAGTTTTTCCCATAAGCCCAATGCAATCAGAAAACTAAAGCCTGAGATTGAAATGAACCAAGCTACTTGGGCTAAAGATTGTTGCTGCCGCCATAAAATCACCGGGATGAAAAATGGTAGTAGACCAATCAGTAGCGCATGCAGGCCGGAAAATTGATAAAAATAGCGAATGTTTATCAGCATTAAAAAATATCTGCCTGAGCAACTTCTAATTTTTCTAGTGCTTCAAAATGCTTCGATAAATCTTCTTTTTCACCGTAACGAGGGTGATTGTGCATTTTAATGTAAGGGCGAGAATTGACTTCCAGCAAAATACCTTTTTGTTCAAGGTGGCTGTGCTCGATCCCTTTTTCTAAAATGACATCAATGCCTAAAATGTTAGCTTTGAAAATACCTAACACTTTTTCCATTAATTCAATGTTATCTGGGTGAACAGTTTGTTTGTCGATGGTTGAAATAATTCCGCCAGGTGCTAAAGAAATTCGATGGAATAATTTAACCAGCTGACCTTGTTCTAAAACTGAATCGATTGTCAGTTTTTGTTTTTTTAGAAAATCGACAGTGACCTGACTTTTAGAAAGCGGATGAATAACGGGGAATAAATTCATCTGCTGGCGAATTTGATTTTCTTCATCAATTAACTGACTAATGGTGGACTGACCATTTCCAATTACATAAGGTGCAAACCGTTCAATTACCGAAATGATTTTGCCATTTGCCACCAAAACACGATAATTTTTCCCTTCAAGGTATTGCTCAACGACTGTCGCTGGCCACCAGATTTTAGCTAGGAAAATGGCTTTCCAAAGTTGCTTGTAATTAGTAATCGGAAAATAACTGCCGCGAGAAAAACCACCGACATTAGGTTTTACTACCAAAGGGAAGCCGTGCTGTTTAGCGAACTGATGTGCCTTTAAAGGGTTTACAAAAATCAAACCTTTAGCATGAGGAACATCGTGCTCGGCAAATGCATCGCGTGCTTGCTCTTTAGAACGGCAGCTCTTTCTGACTTCCAGGCTATTGTAGCTACTGCAGCCATCCATAAACGTCTTACTGATATATCCGTATACATACTTTTTCAGCGATTTCACAAGGCGACACCTTTCTGCCGATCAACACTTTCTGTGCGACTACTTTGACTGGTTGTACGGTGAACATAAAGTTTTCTAAAGAACACCGACTTACTTTTATGGTATTTGGGGATACTACGGGTAACTTTGGCCAGTAAGTGAGCGTTTTTTAGTAAGAAGCGCAACTTGTCAGTCGAGGTTAAGCCGGCGGTTTCCAAGTAAAGAGGCATCGGCAGAAATAGGTTGATTTCTATAATATGAAATTTTCCTGTAGCCACTTCTTCAATCGAGTTGGCGCGCATACCAAAACGCGCCACTCTAAAATTATTTATCTGTTTAATATGTGACCAGATTTTCTGACGAGTTTCGTCAGATATTAAATCGTTGAGATCACGGTAGCTGGTGTTGTTGTTGTAAATGC